>JAICKM010000526.1 GCA_025927935.1 Chloroflexia bacterium
GCCGACCACGCGCTCTACCAGGCCAAGCAAGCCGGGCGCAACCGGGTGGTCTTTTTCCGGTGAGCGTGCTCGCGTGCAGGGATAGCACTCTTGATGTATACTCTAGCCAGATCTAGAGATGATCGGCCGGGTGTATCTGGCACACCCAGCGGGCCGCCGGTTCCGCGGGCCGGTGGCTCCAGGGCGTTTCTCGCCACCCGGCATGCTGTATCCAGAGGAGGGATCGATAGAATGATCGAAAAACTCGGGCAAACACGTAAACTGCTGACGGGAATCTTGCTGATACCCATGCTCTTGCTGGTGGGCTGCGGCGCCGAGCCGACCGCGACCACTGTGCCGGCCGCCGCGCCGACGACCGCCGCGACCGATACGGCGGCACCCGCCGCCGCTGCCACAAACACGACGGCGCCCGCCGCCGCGACGGATACTGCGCCCGCCGCCACCGCCACCGAGGCCATGGCGGGCACCACGCCCACGGAAGCGGCGGGCGGGGGCGCGAGCACCGAGCCGACCCCCGCGCCCACCCCTGTTTCGCAGTGGGTGCCCGGTAAATACGCCAAGACCATCCCCGCCCCCAGCAAACTGGTCAAGGGTGGGACGCTCACCGTCGGCAGCGACGCCAGCTATCCGCCGCAGGAATACGTGGACGCCAGCGGCAAGCCGGTGGGTCTGGATATCGACATCGCCAGCGAGATCGCCAGCCGCATGGGCCTGGAGATGAATGTCGTCAACTTTAAGTTCGACGATATCATCCCTGGGCTTAATGCCGGGCAATTCGATATTGTCATCTCGGCCATGACCATAACGGATGAACGCTCCAAGGTCGTCGACTTCGTGCCCTACTTCAATGCCGGGCAAGCGGTTCTGGTGCAGAAGGGCAATCCCAAGGGCATCAAAACCCTGGACGACCTCTCCGGTAAAACAGCCGTGGCCGAACAGGGCACCACCGAGGAGCAAACCCTGAAGGATCTCAACGCGAAGCTGGAGGCCGCGGGCAAACCCAAAGTGAACGTACTCACCTATCCGACCGATACCGATGCCGTGGACCAGTTGCGCATTGGCCGCGCGGATGCCACGCTGCACGACTCGCCGGTCGCCGCCTACTACGCCGAATTAAATGCCAATGCCTTCGAAGTCGCCATCCCCAACTTTGATTCGGCGCCGGAAGGCATCGCCACGGCTAAGAACAACACGGCCATGCACGACGCTGTCGACGCCGCGATCAAGGCCATGAAAGCCGACGGCACCTTAAATGCGATCCTGACCAAGTGGGGCATCAGCACCAGTTCGCAATAGCCCATCCACGCAGTATGGTTCGCCTGGTGGGGCGCGGGAGGAGTGGCTTCCCGTGCCCCGCCCCGCACCCGCGCACGTAACGTCCGCCATACAGCCCGGTTAGATAGTGAACCGGGCGAACCGAGAAGGAGATCCGTCCGCAGGCGGTCTATCGGCCGGCAGACGGGTAAGGGCAACTCAAGTGTGTCGCGCTTGAAAGGACCCAAGCCATGCAGTTTGACTGGATCTATCTGCCCCAGTACTTTTTCAACTGGCTGACCGACTTACAAGCGCAGGCCGGTAATATCGGGTTTGATTGGGCGTTTATTCCCCAGCACTTTTTCGATGCGCCGCTCCTGCAAGGCGCGGCCATGACCATCTTTATTTCGGTGGTGGCCCAGTTTTTCGGCATCATCCTGGGGTTGATCGCGGCCCTGATGAAGATGAGCAAGAACCCGATCTTGCGCGGCATCGCCGGCTTCTATATCTGGGTCTTCCGTGGCACGCCGTTACTGGTCCAACTGATCGTCTTTGCGACAGGGCTTTATGAAATCGGCATCCGCTTTGATCTGCTAACCTCGGCCTTGCTGGCGTTCAGCATTAACGAAGGCGCCTATATGGCCGAGATCGTGCGCGCCGGCATCGAGAGCATCGACCCCGGCCAGATGGAGGCGGCTAAATCGCTCGGCATGACCAATGGCCTGGGCATGCGGCGCATCGTACTCCCGCAGGCGATTCGGGTGATCTTGCCGCCCCTGGGCAACGAATTCAACAACATGCTCAAAAGCTCTTCGCTGGCCTACACGATTGGCATTCCTGAGCTACTCGCGCGGGGCGGCGATCTGAATCACTTGTATTTCAAAACCCTAGAAACCTTTACCATCGTGGCCTGCTATTATCTCGCGATGACCAGTGTATGGACCCTCATCCAGGGCCGGCTCGAAAGCCGCCTGGGCGACCGGCGCACCACCGCGACAGGCGCCGGCTTCTGGGGCCGCTTGCGCGGCAATATCCTCAGCACCCGGCGCGCCGCCGATCATCGCTAGCCACAGACCGGACAGGAGTCAGGACCGATGAATACCTCTACCCCTCCAGAGCAGTACAGCGGCGACGCCATTGTCCGCGCCGAGGATGTGCATAAGAGCTTCGGGCACACGGAAGTGCTGCGCGGCATCAACCTCGCCGTCCACCCCGGCAAGACCGTCGTGCTGATCGGGCCAAGCGGCTCCGGCAAGACGACGTTCCTGCGCTGCATCAACCACCTGGAGAAGATCCAGCGCGGGCGGATCTATGTCGGCGGTCACCTGATCGGCTACCGCGACCAAGACGGCAAACTGGTCGAGGACAGCGAGCGCAACGTGGCCGCGCAACGCGCCCGCATCGGCATGGTCTTCCAGCGCTTCAACCTCTTCCCGCACATGACTGCCCTGGAGAACATCATCGAGGCCCCGGTCCATGTCAAAAAGATGCCCAAAGCCGAGGCGACGGAGAAAGCCCGCGAGTTGCTGCGTAAAGTGGGCCTCGCCGACAAGGCCGACCGATTTCCCAGCCAGCTTTCCGGCGGCCAGCAACAGCGCGTCGCCATTGCCCGCGCCCTGGCGATGGACCCCATGCTGATGCTCTTCGACGAGGCTACCTCCGCGCTCGACCCCGAACTGGTGGGCGAAGTGCTCAAGGTGATGGAGCAACTCGCCGCCGAAGGCATGAGTATGCTCGTCGTCACCCACGAAATGGGCTTCGCCCGCGACGTGGCCGATCGCGTGGTCTTCATGGACGGCGGCGTCGTCTGCGAGGAAGGCCCGCCGGCGCAGATTTTCGAGCACCCCCAGCAAGAGCGCACGCAAAACTTCTTGCGCCGCATTCTATAGCCGCCCACCCAATACGGGGCGGCCCCGTACCCGCCAATCGTAGGGGCGGACCTGCGTGTCCGCCCGGCCGCCCCATGACAGGACCGCCAATCCGCGTTTTGATTTGCTATGTCGCCGCGTCTTACAACGGCCATAAAACGCGAATCCAACCGGCTCGATTGCCGGCACAGTGACCCAGAACCCCCTTACTCTTTATGTAGCAGCCCGATCACCTCTGCCGGAGTCGCGGCAGGTCGAAAGTAATAAAACCAGTTGCCGGTGAGACTCGCCTGAATCGCAACGCGTCCACAGTGGCGACACTGATGAATCTCTAATTCGTAGTCGCTTCGGCAGCTATGCAATAGATCAAAGAGGAATTCGCTATCCGGGATATCTGTCGGATAGTCGGGACCAAAATGGGCTGTGATCCATTCCTGCCGTTTCCCCGCTGCTACTGCCTGTAACAACTCGGAGAGGATCCGCGCCTGGCACTGGAAATAAGCAGCCATATCTTGATCGCGAATAAGATACCCCTTATCGGGATTCGGAACGAGGCTATCGTGGATAGTCTCGCCACATTCACACGCTAAGCGACCCATGAACAGACTCCGGAGTACTAAAGAGACAGACCGTCAAAAAGTACAAAGCTTACGTGCCGCGGTCTGATTATAGCAGGTAATGAGTGTCTCCGGTTTGACTATAAAGATAATGTAGAAGGGAACCTGCGGAAGAACCGGAAAACGCCGCTTTCTGTGCGGATAGGCCCGTTTTCGGGTATAATAGAGAGGGACTTTGTGCGTAGCGCACAAACCGGAACGGGATGACTCGGTTGCCCGCGCCGCGGGCCGGGAAAGGGATGCTGCTGTGACTACCCCGCTGCACGAACGGTTATACCGCACCGAAGCGATTGTGCTGCGCCGTTCAGAGATCGGCGAGGCCGACTATATTCTCACCGTCTACACGCCGCACCTGGGCAAAATTCGGGTGGTGGCGCGCGGCGTGCGCAAGCCGGCCAGCCACATGGGCGGGCACGTCGAACTGTTCAGCCGCAGCCGCATGATGGTCGCTTCGGCGCGCAATCTGGACATTGTCACCCAGTGCGAAACCCTCGACCCGCACCGCGCCATCGGCGAAGACCTGGACCGCATCGCCCATGCCTTCTACCTGGTGGAAATGATCGACCGCATGACGCCCGACGAGCAGGAGAACTACGCCGTCTACAAGCTGCTGAGCGAGTCGCTCACCTATCTGGACACCACGCCCACGCCCGACATCCTGCGTCACTGGTTCGAGATCCAGTTGCTCGGCCTGCTCGGCTACCGCCCGGAACTGACCGAGTGCGTCGCCTGCCGGACGGCGCTGGAGCCGGTGGTCAACGCCTGGAGTCCCGCGCAGGGCGGCGTGCTCTGCCCGGCCTGCAAACGATCCGGCGTGGCCCGCGACCTGTCGCTCACCGCTTTCAAAGTGCTGCGCCTGATGCAGCGCAGCCCCTGGCCCGATGTCGCCCGTGTGCGCGTGCCGCCCCAGGTCGCCGTCGAACTGGATCAGGCCATGGACACCTATGTGACCTATATCCTGGAGCGGGAGCCGCGCTCGAACCTGTTTCTAAAAGTTGCCGAGCAGACCCCCGACTACATCCCGCAGGAGGGCACCCCGTGAGCACGTCGCCCCAGGCCGCCGAGATCGCCCGTTCCGCCGAGGCGTTACGCGCCCGGCTGCCCGCCGATTTCCGCCCGCGCGTGCTGGTGATCCTCGGCTCCGGCCTGGGCGCCCTGGCCGATGAAGTCGAGGCCGTGGCCCGCATCCCCTACGGCGAGATCCCCGGCTGGACGGCGAGCACGGTAGTCGGGCACGCCGGGCGGCTCATCTGCGGCACCCTGGAAGGCGTGCCGCTGCTCATGATGCAGGGGCGTCTGCACTACTACGAAGGTCACTCCCTGGCCCAGGCCACCTTCCCGGTGCGCGTGGCCCGCGCTCTGGGTGCCGAGATCCTGATCGTGACCAA
>JAICKM010000811.1 GCA_025927935.1 Chloroflexia bacterium
ATCCCATCTGGCCGTCGGCAGCGGCTTCCGGGTCCTGGTCGCCCCAGCCCCACACGAAGCGTGTGCCGAAGGTCTTGTGCGTGCGGAACGACATATAGCCGCTCGGCTCTGTCTCAACGGCGAACTCGATGCGGCGCATCTCGCGCTCCAGATCGGGGAACAGATAGGCGAGCGTTTGTGCGTAGCTCCAGACATGGGTGCAACTGCCCTCGCAGCAGCCCGCCGTGTCGAAGCAGCCCTCGAAGCCGAAAAACCGCCCGTCCTCCAGCCAGAAGCAGGTCGGGCTGCGCAGCGGGACGATGTTGGCCGAAAGCGCATCCAGCACGTAGGCGGGTAAGGTGCTCTCGAACAGGGCAGCGTGGAAGCGGCGGGTTGCCGCCTCCAGGTCCGGCAGATGCGCGGTCAAGTAGCGGGCCACATCCCAGGAACCGCCGAACTGCCGGGCATAATGGTTGCGGACGAGCGGGGCATCGGGCTTGTTGTCCCAGCTATTGGTGCGGTTCGGGAAGTACCACGCCAGCAGGAAGCGATAGGCTTTCCGCTCGCCCGGCGCCAGGGTATCGACCAGGCCGAGCGTGCCGGTGTCGGTCTTGCCCATCGGCGAGGGATCATCGTACCCAAGGTCGGTCAGCAGACCGTCGGCGGTGAAGTCGTCCCAGAACTCCTGCAAGAAGTCGTACCACGCCCCACGCAGCCAGGCCCGCTTGACGGTCACATTCGGGTGCGTCGTCGCCAGGGTCATGTCGCCGTAGGGCAGTGTGTCCGGCGCGTACTGCGCCGAGCGCAGCAAGAGGCCGCGCAGGTCGCCTTCCTCACGTACCTCGTTGACGTTCTGGCCGGTGCCGCCCGCCGCGATGTTGCCGAAGGCGTCGAAGCCGATGCCGCCAACCGGGTTGACCAGCGACCCGGCGAGGGTGATCGCCACCGGCTCGGCGGTGGGGTTAGTCAGCGTGTAGGTCAGTACGGCGCAAGGCAGCCCCGACGCGGCGGCATCCAGCGGCACGAACGGCGTGAAGGCTTCCAACTGCACCTGGACCGGCAGCGCGAGATCGTCGAAATCGATCCAGGCAAAAGGATATTCGCCGCGGAAGCTGGCCCCGGCCAGGCGCGGCAGCCCGGCAGCGGTCCAGGGATGGTAGCCGTGCGACAGGGTGTGCGGCGGCGGCAGCGGCCCTTCGAGCACGCGGGCCACAGCGGGCGCGCCGCCGGCCTGCGCGCGGATGGCGAAGAAGGTGTTAGGCAACAGGGCGCCTTTGCCGGGATGGTTGAAGATCTCCCAGTCGCGCAGGTCGCCGCGGGCGCCCAGCGACACGTTGCCGGTGCCGATCCCGCCGAGTGGAAAGGCGACCGCGGCGGCGGCGGCGCTGAACGTGCGGATGCCGGCGGCCCGTGGTTCTGTAGCTTGCGCGATCAAGCCGTCTCACCTCCGTCGAAGTTCTCCGTCTGCCGGTCGGGCGACGAGAAGCTGATTACCGCGACCAGCGGCGCGGCGCTCGTACACCGCGCCCAGTGCTTGACGCCGCGCGGGATGCGGATCACGCTGCCCGGCTTCAACACATACCGCGCATCGCCCAACTGGTGTTCGCATTCGCCGGAGACGACGTACAGCAACTCCTCACAGTTGGGGTGCGCGTGCAGCGGGTTGCGCCGGCCAGGCGCGATGGTGACGACGCCGAGCGTTTGCTCCGCGCCCGGCATGGTGGCCGCGCTGACCAGCCAGGTCAATTGGCCCCAGCCGGTATCGATGGCGGGTATCTCCTCTAAACTGTTCGTGACGACTGCCGGCCGGTTTTCCATGATCCCTGCTCCCCTCGCGATGTGGCGGCTATGTGGCGGCATTCAGCGTGGCCCGCGTGCCGGCGGGAACCGTCCGGTAAAACTCGAACAGCTTGACGATCTCCAGCGACTCCGCCAGTGTTCCTTTGCTGGGCGGGCTGCCGCTCAGGACGCTTTCGCAGAAATGCAGCACTTCAGGCACATAGCCGAGATAGAAGAGATTCTTGTTATAAAGCTGGCCCAGCGAAAACTCCGGCTCCCAGTAGAGCGGCGCGGCATCCTCATCGACCAGATACGACGCGGTCCGGCCATAGCCCCCGCGCTCCGCCCGGCGGTAGTAGGTCAGTTTTACGCCGTTTTCCAGCACCACGTTGACGCCCTCGCCGATCACCTCCAGCCGCTCCAGCGGGCTGCTGCCCGAGGCCCCGGCGCTGAGGTGCAGCGTACCCACGGCGCCGGAGATGAAGCGCATGGTGGTCATGCTGCTGCCGCTTACCGGCTCCCACTCATACGATAGCTGCCCGATGCGGCCCATCAAATAATTGATGATCGCGGCGGGATGGTAGATGTGGTCGAGCAGGCCGGTCATGCAGCGCAGGTCGCCCCGCGCTTCGAAGGGCGGCATGTCCTGTGGATAGCGGATATAGAGCGACGACGGGCGCCCGAAGTCCGGGGTGGCGATGATCTCCTTGATCCGGGTAATAGCCGGGAAGAAGATCTTTTTCAGCCCCGTCATCAGAACGCGCTCATGCTGATCGGCGGCGACCATTAGCTGCCGCACCTCCGCCACGCTGGCGGCAGTCGGCTTCTCCATCCAGACGTGGACACCCCGCGCCAGCGCGTCGAGCGCTAGGTCAGTCGCCTGGACACGCCCATCGGGATGGTAGGACGTGACGATGAAGACCGCGTCGGGCCGCTCACGGTCCAGCATCTCCTGGTAATCGGTGTAATGGCGTTGCGCGCCGAACTGGCGGGCAAAGGCTGCGGCCCGCGCCCCCACGCGGTCGCAGATGGCGACGAGATCGACCGGCGCGTACTGCAACGCCGGCAACACATTGCGGAAGGAGTGCCCGCCCGCGCCGATATAGCAGACGCGCAGCTTGTGCTCGTATTCAAAGTTGTATTTGATCGGCTCGTCTACCAATCCCATAACGCTGGCTGCTCCCTGGCGTACTGTCGCTCCGGCAGGTAACGCGGAACCCGATTCCTGTAGTCCGCGCCCCTACCACTCCGCCGGATCGTCGGGCCGGGGCAGGCGCTGGTCTACCGGCGCGAGATCGAAGGGCTGGTGCG
>JAICKM010000603.1 GCA_025927935.1 Chloroflexia bacterium
CGGGTAGGCCGGTTCCAGCGCCGCGGCGCGCACGGGGCCCAGGTGGTTCACCAGCCGGGCGCGCACCAGTTCGCTTTCCCAGTTGCCGCCCAGGCCCCATGCCATCACTTTGCTCCAGGAAATGCCGTCCGCCGGGGTCCAGGGTTCGGGTTCATAAGCCAGCACGGCGAACTCGGCGGGCAAGGCATGGTGCTCGCGCGCCCAGGCAATGTACGCGTTGACCCCCGCGCAATACGCGGCCAGCGCGGCGGCGGCTTCCTCGCCCAGGGCCGCCGCTTCGGCTTCTGCCGCCTGGCGCAAGCTGAAGCGGCGCAGCAGCAGATCGTTGGCGAGCGTGGGCGGCCCGAAGATCTCCGACAGCCGGCCTGCGGCCACCCGGCGCTGGAAATCAAGTTGCCACAGCCGATCCTGGGCCTGCACATAGCCCTGGGCCGTGAACAGATCGGTGGCGTTCTCCGCGTAGATGTGCGGGATGCCCCAGTGGTCGCGGACGACGCGCACCGGCGCGCTAACCGGGCAGGCCAGGGTGCCGTCGATGGGCGGCACCGACCGATGGAGGCGGCGGTACAGGCCCGCGCCCGCCGCGGCCAGGGCGGCAGCCGGCAGACCATAGGCCAGGGTCGCCGCCAGGCGACCCTGGCTGGGGCGCGCAGGCCCCAGCGATCCCGCGGGGTGGGGGGTAGGGTCCGGGGCCTGAGGGACCCGGAAAGGATTTATAGCCATAGGTTTACAGCTCCGGTGCTGATCCGTTGTGATTGACGACGGTGGCAATCACGCTGCTGCCGTCTCCAGCGGTCCCGTCTGCCGGCGTGGAGGGCGCCGGGCCGGAGGCGGCCAGCCAATGCCAGAAGTTGATCCGGTAATGCTCCGGGGTATACCATTCCTCGCGCTCAGGCGGTCCCTCGTAGACTTCGCCCATCACCGACCAGGTCAGTTCTTGCAGCGCGCTCTCGCTACCCCCAAGGGCGGCGATGTCGGTGTCCAGGTCGCCCGTGAAGGGCAGCCCGGCGTCGAGATTGAGGGCGGCGGAAAGCCGGCGGAGGGCGGTCAGGGCGGCATCGCGCTCACCCCGGTGGAGCATACGCAGCATAGCGCGGAAATTGTCGCTCGCGGCGCGGGCGGCCTGCTCGCGCGCCGGGTCCACGGCGGCGAATTCGGATACGTCGACACTGATCGGCTCTTCGGTGGGCACCTGCTGGATTTCTTCCAACAGTAGGCTGAGGATGTTGAAATAGGCCCAGAAATATTCGTCGCGTTGCAGGACATTGATCGCGCGGTCGATGCTGTCCGTGGTTTCCCAGGGGGTGCTCTCCCAGCCCCAGAACCCGCCCGCCTCCGTCTCCACCGGCTGCGCGTCGCGCAACGCCGCCAGCCAGGCCAGGGGGATACAGCCGTTCTGCCGGATGGCACTGTATTCGTCGATATTCAAATAACTTGGATAGGCCATGGAGTTCGCACCTCAGGCGCCGGCTCTGCGGAAGACGGGACGACCGGCGCCGGTCCGGAACCGGCCAGGATGGGTGGGACCGTCCCACAATCCTTTGTAATCTATCACTATTATACAACGAAAAATACTGCCATAAGTATCGGCTTGCCTATGATCGCGGGCAAGCCGGATGTTTGTGCTATAATTGGGATGGTGATGGGCGCGCCGACGGCTACCTTCTCCCATCCGCGGCTGGCCGATGGTGGGTACTCCGGACGCCCAATAGTGATGATGCACATTCTTGCAGTGGATGACGATCCGCGCATCCTGGACTTATTACGGCGCGGGCTGACCTACGAAGGTTATTCGGTGGCGGCAGTGGAAGACGGTTCGGCGGCGCTCGCGGCGGCGCGCGATCAACCCCCCGACCTGGTGGTGCTCGACTGGATGCTGCCCGGCATGGACGGCCTGGAGGTGTGCCGCCGGTTGCGCGCGGGCGGCGATGTGCCGATCTTGCTGCTGACCGCGCGCAGCGGCGTGCCCGACAAGGTGGCCGGTCTGGACAGCGGCGCCGACGATTACCTGGTCAAGCCCTTCAGCTTCGACGAACTCCTGGCCCGCGTGCGCGCCCTGCTGCGCCGCCGCCAGGCCGCCGCGGCCAGTCCCGCCATGTTGCGGGTAGGCCGCCTGACCGTGACCCCCGCCTCGCGTGAAGTGATCTACGATGGGCGGCCGCTGGAGGTCTCCGGCAAAGAGTTTGACGTGCTGGAACTGATGATGCGCCATCCGCGCCAGGTCGTGACCCGCGGGCAGTTCTACGACCGCATCTGGGGTTACGACTTCGGCGGCGAGAGCAACATCCTGGAAGTCTATATCCGCTATTTGCGGCAAAAGCTGGAGAAGGTGGGCGCGGGCGGCATTATCCAAACCGTGCGCGGTGTGGGCTATATGTTGCGCGAGTCTGAGGAAGACAAAGGCTAACGGCATGTCGCTGAAATTACGCTTGAGCCTGTTCGCCACGGTGCTGATGTTGTTGACCCTGGCCCTGATCAGCTTCGTGTCATATCACTATGTCGCCGACGCGTTTGCCCGCCAACTCGATGCCGCCCTCGAAGACCGTAGCGCCGAAGTGATCGATAATTATTTGCGGCTGGGGCCGGCCAACGGATTTGATTTGCCGCCCACACGGGCGCAGAGTGTGCCCGTCTATGTGCAGATTGTGGACCATTTAGGCAATCTGGTCTACCCATCCGGGGGGCTGGACCACCAGTTGCTGCCCATCGATCGCACGCTGATTCACCAGGCGCTCAAAGGCGAGACGGTGACGCGCGATGTCGGCGCCGCCCCTGATAACGCCACGCGCGTCCGCTATGCGCCGTTGCGCGACCCCGATAAGAAGACCGCCGTGCAGTTGGCGGTTGAGGTTGGTACGCCGCTGGCTTCGACGGAGAGCGCACTGGCCTTGATGCGGCTGCTGCTGGTGAGCACGACGTTGTTCAGCTCGGCGCTGATCGGCCTGGGCGTCTGGTTTGCCGCCAGCCGCACCCTGGCGGCGGTGGATCGGGTTACCCATACGGCGAGCACCATCGAATTGTCCCAGAACCTGAGTGAGCGCATCCCGGCAGATGCCGCGACGGGGGACGACGAGATGGGCCGCCTGGTGCGCACCTTCAACAACATGCTCGACCGCATCTCCCTCGCCTTTGACGCGCAGCGCCAGTTTGTCGCCGACTCGTCACACGAGTTGCGCAGCCCGTTGACCGTCATCCGCGGCAATCTCGATCTTTTGCGTCGCACGCACGACCCGGATGAGCGTCAGGGCATCGAGCGCCTGATCGAGGACGAAGCCGCGCGCATGAGCCGCCTGGTCGATAACCTGCTGTTCCTGGCCCAACTGGGTGAGATGGAGCGGGCCGGGGCGCCGGTGGATCGCCGCCCGGTGGAACTCGACAGCTTGCTGCTCACGGTCTATCAGCAAGCACGTTCGATGAGCAGCCGCCATACGATCCTGCTCGGCGACGAGGATGCCATCACTATCGACGGCGACCGCGACCAGTTGCAGCAGTTGCTGTTGAACCTGGTGGACAACGCAATCAAGTATACGCCGCCGGGTGGTACCATCATCCTGAGCCTGCGCGCCGAAGGCGACGACGCCCTGCTCGAAGTGAAGGATACCGGTATCGGCATCCCGCCCGAGGATCTGCCGCATATCTTCGACCGCTTCTACCGCGTAGATAAGGCCCGTTCGCGGCGCATCGGCGGCGCGGGACTGGGTCTCTCCATTGTCAAGGGGATCGCCACGAGCCACGGCGGTGATGTCGAGGTGGTTAGTGCGCCGGGCGAGGGCACGACCTTCCGGGTGCGCCTGCCTCGCGCGCCTGCTCAGGCCCCCGCGCCGGCCACGGTTGCACTCGCCACTGTCAGGACTGCTGCCGGCGTTGTGTCGTCGGGCAGAGGGCCGCACTGAGCGAAGGCCGGGCTGCCGCCCCCGCTCACCCCATAGCGCGCCTTCAAGGTGTTCACGAAAGCGCCTGCCGGTAGCGCCGGGCTGCCGCTGATCACGGCCAGGTTGCGCCCGGCGCAAAGGCAGAGGAACACCCGGCCCGGCCCCTGGGCGGGCTTCAGCAGCCGGGGCACCTGCTTCGACTCCAGGAGTTCCAGGTCCACCGCGTAGAGTTCCACGAGTTGCCCTGCCGGCGTGGCAACCGTATGCGGCGCCCGCAGCGCGCGGTCCACACGCGCCTGGGCTACTTCTTCGCGTAGGGCAAAGAGCGCCGCCCGCTGCGTTCGCGTGTCGGCGGCCAGCCGGCGCACCTGCCCGCCGAACCCGGCCACGTCGGTCTCCAGCTCCGCCAGCGCGCCCAGCACCGCCCCGGCCATTTGCCGATCCACGGCGCGCGCCTGGGCGGCGCACTGCAATTCCACCCGGTTGCCCTTCACCCGCGTGAAGGCGATGCGCTCGATTTCGGCGACATCATGGACATGGGTGCCGCCGCAGGGCTGGCGATCATAGTCCGCGACCTCGATCTCCAGGTAGCCGTCCGTGTCGATCCGCCGCACCGC
>JAICKM010000634.1 GCA_025927935.1 Chloroflexia bacterium
CGCGTCTGCGCGGCATCCGGGTTCTTGATGTTCTGCGCCTCGTCGAGGATCAGCCCGGCCCACGCGACGGCCTGCAAGCCGGCTTCGTCGCGGGCCAGCAGGCTGAACGAGGTGATGACCAGGTCGTGGGCGCGCGCCGCCGCGGCGAAGGCCGGCCCTGCCGCCCGGTGCGGCCCCTGATGCACCAGCACGCGCAAGGTCGGGGCAAACCGTTCGATCTCGCGCCGCCAGTTACCTACTACCGAGGTCGGACAGATCAGCAGCGCGGGCGTCCCGGCCCGCCGGTGCAGCAGCAGCGCGATCGTCTGGATCGTCTTGCCCAGGCCCATGTCGTCCGCCAAACACGCGCCCAGGCCCAGGTGCACCAGCCCGGCCAGCCAGGAGAAGCCGCGCACCTGGTAGGGTCGCAACGTCGCCTGCAATGCGGACGGCGGTGGCAGATCGGGCGCGCGCAACCCGTCTCGCAGCACGGCCAGCGCCTGGGTCACGGCGGGCGACAGCGCCGTGGCGTCCGTGTCCAGCGGCAGCCCGGCATCCGCCGCGCCTTCGCTGCCCAGCAGCAGGCGGGCGACCGTTGCCAGCGGCGCAGGGCCGGGCGCCCGCTGCTGCGACCAGAAACGCAGCGCCGCCTCGACTTCGCCGGGCCGGAACTCGACCCACTGGCCCTTCACGTTGACCAGCGGCGTCTTGAGCGCCACCAGCCGCTCAAACTCGGCGCGCTCCAGCACGACATCCCCGGCGGCCACCTGCCAGTCGAAATCGACCAGAGCGTCCGCGCCAAGCAGCCCCGGCCCGCCCGCCGGGGGCGGAGCCGCCGCAGCCCCCGCCTCGCGCACTTGCAGGCGCACGACCGGCTTGGCGGCACGTGTGCCCCACCACGGCGGCACCAGCACCCCGTAGCCCGCGACCTGCAACAGCGGCGCGGCTTCGCGCAAGAAGCTGTACGCCTGGGCTGTGGTCAGCGGGCTGTTGATCGGCGCGGGATGGCGCAGCGCGTCCGCGATGGGCGCGAACAGGCGCCCCGCCCCGGCCAGCCCGGCGCGGAAACGCTCCGGCGGGCGGGCAAAGTCGCGCCCGCGCAATGGCAGCGCCTCCGCGCGACCCCCGGTCATGGGCCAGACCTGCGCGGCGGGCACCAGCAGGCTCAGATCGTCGGTGGCTTGCAAGAGGAAGTGCAGCCGCCACGGATCGGTGGGGGCGGGAGGCGGCTCCAGGCGAAAGCAGACGCGGAACGAGGGTGTGCCTTCCGCCGGCTGCTGCGTGTCGCGCCAGGCGTGGTACTGGCGGGTGAAGGCGTGCCAGGCCGCCGGCTCCGCCGCCACCACCGGATCGGCGCCCAGCAGGGCCAGCATCCACTCATAGGCCGCGTGCTGCGCTGGGGTCGCCCCACTGCGCGGCGGGGCCGGGAGCGTCTCCACCGCCGCCCCGGCACGCGCCGCCGCGCCGATGGTCGCGCGCAGGAAGCTGTCGAGCAGGCGGCGGGGATCGGCAGGATGGGTCGCGGCTGCCGCGACGAGGGGCATAGCGGCCACCAGCCGGTCGCGCGCCGCGTTGTCGCCGGGATCGCTCCAACTGGGGTCCCAGGTAGCCCAGGCGCCTTCATCATCCATGCTGAAGCCGGGCAGATAACGGCCCCCGGCCAGCATCGCTGCCGCCAGGCGCGCCGCCGCCCGCCAGAAGTGCAGGCTTGACCCGACCGGCACAGATGTGGTAGTGGGCAACCGCAAGAGCAGGGTCAAGGCGCCCGGCGAATCCAGCGCCAGCGCACCCACGGTCCAGGACCGTAGCGGGCCGTGAGCGCCGGGCGCCGGGTCCAGCGCGGGAGACGGTTGCGGCCCGCCGCCCGTTCCTGGCGGCAGCCAGACGGGAATCGCCGGAAACCAGGCGGCGGGCGTATCCGCGCCGCCTAACGCAGTCAGCGTGGCGCGGAGATCGGCCTCCCCGGCAGCAAAGGGATGCGGCGCCGGGCTACCGTCAGCCGAGTCCTCGCCCGCGTAGTGGGCCAGGCGTTCGCCCCAGAGCAGCAGCGCGCCGCTCGCCCCCCCGGCCGCCGGCACCCAGGCGCCGTGCAACACAATGGGTGCGTGGGCAGGCGTGGAGTCCATAGGTGAGACTAGCCGTTGAAGGGGACGGATACCACGCCCGCGGCCAGGGCTTCCTCCAGGCGAGCGATCTCGGCCTGTACCGCCGCCACGACATCCGCCACCGGCACCAGCGTGTTGTCCGCGCTGTCGCGGCGCTTCAACTCGACACCGCCGCGCTTCAGCCCGCGCTCGCCCACCGTCAGCCGCAGGGGGATGCCGATCAGGTCAGCGTCCATGAACTTGACGCCGGGGCTTTCCGCCCGGTCGTCATACAGCACTTCAATGCCCGCCGCCGTCAGATCGGCATACAGTTGGTCGGCGGTTTCGGCAGCGGCGCTCCGTTCGTTCGCCAGCGCCACCAGATGGACCTGGCACGGGGCGATGGAAATCGGCCAGATGATGCCCTTGTCGTCGTGGTGCTCCTCGACCACGCAGGCCAGCAGCCGCCCCAACCCGATGCCGTAGGACCCCATAATCACCGGGCGGCTCTTGCCCTCGGCGTCCAGGAAGGTCGCGCCCATGGCTGCGCTGTAGCGCGTGCCGAGCTTGAAGATGTTGCCTGTCTCCACGCCGCCCGACGTGCCCAGCGGGGCGCCACACTGCGGGCAGGCGTCGCCCGCGCGGGCCACGGCGATATCGGCCACGGTAGTGGCCGTGTAGTCGCGGCCATAGTTCGTGTTGAGCAGGTGGTAGCCGTCCTCGTTGGCTCCGGCCACCAGGTTCGGCGAGTCGGGGATGATGTCGTCGACCACCACGACGATGTCGCGCAGGCCAATGGGCGAGGCGTAGCCGGGCACCGCGCCCACGGCCTGGATTTCCTCGGGCCGCGCGGGGCGCAGCTCTTTGGCCTTCACGGCATTCGCCAGCTTGGTCTCGTTCACGTCCATGTCGCCGCGCACCACGGCGAACACAAAGCGGTCCACATCGTGGTCGCCCTCGGTCACGGTCGCTACTAGGAACACCGCTTTGGCGGTCTTTGCCCTGGGCACGCCCAACAACTCGGCCAGGCTCTCGATGGTCGTGGTCGCGGGCGTGGCGATCTTCTCCAGCGGCAGCGGGGCTTCCGGCGCGGCGGGCGGCTTGGCGAAGCGGGCGATCTGCCGGTTGGCCGCGTAGCCGCAGTTGTCGCACAGCAGCAGAGTGTCCTCGCCGATGGGCGTCAGGTACATGAATTCGTGAGCCATGCTGCCGCCCATCATGCCCACGTCCGACTTGACGGCCAGTACCGGCAGCGCGGCACGATTGAAGATGTTAAAATACGCCTGGTAGTGTTCGCGGTACTGCCGGTCCAACCCGTCCCAATCGGCATCCAGGCTGTAGCTGTCCACCATGGTGAACTCGCGCACGCGGATCAGCCCAGCGCGCGGGCGCGGGTCGTCGCGCCACTTGGTCTGAATATGGTAAATCAACTGCGGCAACTGGCGATAGGAGTTGATCTCCTTGCGCACCAGATCGGTCACGACCTCTTCATGGGTCATCGCCAGCACCATATCGCGGTTCGACTTGTCCAAGAAGCGGCCCAGTTCGGACCCGATCTGGTACCAGCGCCCGGTCTCCTTCCACAGGTCGGCGGGATGCACGACGGGCATGGTCAGTTCTTGCCCGCCAATCGCGTTCAACTCTTCGCGGATGATGCCCCCGATCTTGACGAACGAGCGCTGCGCCAGCGGCAGGTAGCTAAAAATGCCCGCGGCCAACTGGCGAATAAACCCGGCGCGCAGCAACAACTGGTGGCTGACGGCGTCCGTTTCCGCCGGGGCTTCGCGCAACGTCCGGCTAAACAACTTGCTCATACGCATGGTAAAAATAACCTCTCTGGCGCCTGCCCGGCGCACTGGTCTATGGCTTATGCGGCATCTCCGGCGTGGCGACCGTTGTGCCGGCCGTTGGCCGGCACGATGTCGAGGTGGCGTAGCTCTTCGGCCATGCGGCGCAGATTGTCGGCGGCGGCATGGACGGTGGCCCCATCGCTGCTGGCCGACCCCATAGAGTCGGCGATCTCGCGTATTGCGTCCGTGACCTGGCCGCTGGCCTGGGTCTGCTGCTCAGTCGCCTGGCGGATCTGCTGGGCCATGTCGCTCGCGCGGCCCACGGCGCCCAGGATGACCTCGATGGAGCGTTGCGCCTCGTCCACCTGGCCGGTATAGCGTCGCGTCTCGGTCAGCCC
>JAICKM010001008.1 GCA_025927935.1 Chloroflexia bacterium
ACGCCCTACAGCGGGGTGTTCGCGCTCGGCGCCAACCTGCGCAATAACTCGAACGGCTATAACGATGTGGGCAACGATGTGCAGGTCAACCTGCCGGTGGGCACCTCAGTCGTGACCCGCCAGTTCTACATCGCGCCCAACGACGCCGCCGGCACCTACGATATTCTGTGGGACCTCTGGGATGGCTGCTTCGGCACATCGTACGGTCCGGCCTTCAGCGCCACGCGGGTGCTGACCATCGTGCGGGCCACCCCGACCCCGGCGGCGACCATCCCGTCGCCCACGGCGACCCAGGTGACCGTCACCGGCAACCCGCCGGTGGTGATCGTGGGCCTGGGGCCGGCGGGCGGGGCGACGGTGAACACCGGCGGCAGTCTGACGCTGAGCTACACCGTCAACAACACTACCGGCGCGAACGTGAGTGTGGCGCTCGACGCCGCCCTGGCGCCCACCGGGCAGGGCGGCTATGGCGCGCTGGCCGACGCGGCCCACCAGGTGACGGTTACAGTGCCGCCCGGCGTGAGTATGGTCAGCCGCGCGTTCCAGGTGGCCGCCACGGCGGGCGCCGGGAGCTATGATGTGACCTGGCGGGTGCTGAACCCGGCCACGAGCGCCGTCATCGACACACGTAGTGCCCTGGCCTATGTCTGGGCGAACGCACCCGGCACCGCCATGCTCGGCCCGACCATCACGTCCTCGTCCCTGGACACCAGCGCCATCACCTTGCAGAATGGTGTGATCAACCGCATCAACGGCACGTTTAACATCAACAATCCCTCGGCGACGCGCGCGGCCGGCGTGTTGCGCCTGAAGATCCGTCCCGCCGGCACGACGGCCTGGATCACTGATCTGGCGAACGATATGCTGGTCAGCCTGCCCGCCGGCGATACGACCTTCACCCGCGGCTTCGCTATCCCGCGCTACCTGACGAGCGGCGCCTATGATGTGCTCTTCGAGCTAGGCGACCCCTCGCTGAGCGGCACCCTGGACAGCCAGGCGCCGCAGGCGGGCGCGTTGCAGATCACCAACGCGACGCCCCTCGCCAACGTGGGCGTGCCGATCCTGATGTATCACAACGTCAACCCCAGCACCGGCGGCGGCAACTGGGTCTCCGTCTGCAACTTCGGCGCGCAGATGGACTACCTGGCGGCCCACAACTACACGACGATCACCGGCGACGACCTGTACAACTACATCTACAAGGGCACGCCGCTGGGCACCAACCCCGTCTGGCTCACCTTCGACGACTCGTACCAGAACGTCTACGATTATGCCTTCCCGATTCTGCAAACGCGCGGCCTCAAGGGCAGCATCTTCACCGTGACCCAGTTCATGGGCCAGATGAATAGCTGGGACCTGGGCAACGAGCCGCAACACCTGCATATGACCTGGGACATGCTGCGCGCCATGAGCGACGCCGGCCAGCCGACGGACTCGCACACCCAGCACCACGTCCACCTGTTCGACCTGAACAACAACCAGCAGCAGACTGAAATCTGGGGCACGCAGCGCGACCTAGCGAGCTTCTTGGGCCGGGTCGGGCTGAACTTCTCGTATCCCTACGGCCAGTACCCGGACAGCGCCAAGTGGTACGTGGCGCACAGCGGCTTCCACGCCGCGACGATCATCGGCCAGGCCAAGCAGTACACCACCAACGCCGACCTGTTCGAACTTACGCGCATCGGCATT
Organism: Chloroflexia bacterium; assembly: GCA_025927935.1. The sequence goes on from JAICKM010001008.1 coordinate 1,690, forward strand.
GCCGACACGGACACGCTGCCCGACTTCGTCACCAAGCTGACCGGGCCGTAAGCCGGGGCCACCTCTCCTCATGCCTCTCCTTGCCGCGCGGCGAGGAGAGGCTTTTCTTTTGGTCGAGTGCGTTTGTCGGTCACGGCCTAGTTGCTGTCACCACCGTGGTCTGGTATAATAGGTCGCGACCCGGGATGCTACGCATTGTCTACCCCGCCGCCCTGGGGATCGCCCGCAGGCGTTTATTTGGCTCAGGGCGATCCATCCACCCGCCCTGGGACTCACGGGACCCTATCGCCAAACCAACCACATCGCGAGGCTATAGCGGGCGCCGGGCTATGCCACGCCGCTATAGCGGAA
>JAICKM010001042.1 GCA_025927935.1 Chloroflexia bacterium
CTGACCACTCGTCGCACTCAGCACTCAGTACTCAGCACTCAGCACTCGCTAAGGCATCTTGTCGATGATGCGCTGCATTTCCTCCGCGTTGAACGCGCGCAGCGTGAGGCCATGCGTCATGCCCTTCTCCGCGATAGTCAGCGCCGCCGCCGACACCATCATCTCGTCGGGCCACTCCGAGATGGCGATAAAATCATACGGCCCGTGCGTCCAGTAGGTGCCCAGCACGCGGCCCCCCGCCTGCTCGACCATCTTGATATTCGCGTCGACGCGCTTCACCGCGTTCTTCACGTCCTTGACGCCGTCGTCGGTCCATTGAAACAGCGAGATATAGACAGGCATAGCGGATACCTCCATTGGCCGCGGGACCCGCCGCGCACAGAGGGGCGGGCATTGCGCAGGCGCGGGCGCCGGTCGCGCCGGGGGGGGCTGGGCGGGAACCTTCGGCGGGGAACGCTGCCGCACAGCCCAGGGGGCGCCGGTGGGGGTCGCGCCGGGCATCCTGATTATAGCACCGCGGGGCAAGCGGCCTGTCTCAGGGGCTAGCCCGCCTGCGCGGGCCTGGACAGGGTAGCCCGCTCGTTCACGGGCGGGGCTTCCGGGCAGCCTCAGCCAAAAGGCGCGGAATCGAGTATAATCAATCTCAGCAGTTCGAAGGTACCGCGCTCATTCACCACGGGAGGATGCTATGGATCAGATCCCTGGCCCTGGGCGCGCGGGCGGCGCGCTCGCACTTGTGCTGGCATTGCTGCTGGTGGTCGCGGGGGGATGGGCCGGGCGCCCAGCCGCGGCCCGCACGGGCGGGGCGGGCACGCCCGGCCCGGCGCCCACCTTCTCCGACGTGCATCCCGGCGACTATTTCTACACCGCGGTGGGCTACCTGGCGGCCCGCGGGATCGTCAGCGGCTACGCCGACGGCACCTTCCGCCCCAGCAACCCGGCCACGCGCGGCCAGATCGCCAAGATCGTCGTGCTGGGCGAGGGCTGGCCCCCGGACACCAGCGGCGGCCCCCACTTCACCGACGTGCCGCCTGGCTACGTCTTCTACCCCGCCATCGAGACGGCGGCCCACCACGGCATCCTGAGCGGCTACGCCGACGGCACGTTCCGCCCCGGCGCCGAGGTGACGCGCGGGCAACTGAGCAAGATCGTCGTCGGGGCGCGGGGCTGGCCGCTCGACACCCGTGGCGGCCCCCACTTCACCGATGTGCCGCCGGGCAGCCCGTTCTATCTGTTTGTCGAGACGGCGGCGGTCCGCGGCATCATCTCCGGCTACGCCGATGGGACCTTCCGGCCCGCCAATAACGCCACCCGCGGCCAGATCGCCAAGATCGTCTACAACGCGCTCCAGGCCGGGGCCACCCCCACGACCACGCCGCCCGCGCCCCCGCCCACAGCCACGCCGCCCCCGCCGCCCGGCTCGCCCACCGCGCCGCCCACGGCGACCCTCGTGCCGCCCACCACGACGGCCACCGCGACAGCCACCGCGACGGCCACCGCGACAGCCACCGCTGCCCCGGCCTGCACGCCCACCTGGCAAATTGTCGCCGCCCCGGCGCCGAACAACAGCGCCGAACTGCGCAGCCTGGCCGCCGTGGCCGCGAACGATGTCTGGGCCGTGGGCAACTATAACACCGGGGGCACCGGGGGCCGCTACCAGACCCTGATCGAGCACTGGGACGGCGCCGCGTGGACCATCGTGCCCAGCCCCAATGCCACGACCGGCGCCAGTTGGCTCAACGCGGTGGCCGCGGTCGCCGCGGACGATGTCTGGGCGGTCGGCTCGTCGACGAGCGCCACGTTGATCGCGCACTGGGACGGCGCCCGCTGGACGCTGGTCCACGCGCCTAACCCGCCGA
>JAICKM010001011.1 GCA_025927935.1 Chloroflexia bacterium
TTGATGTGTGCTTGTTTGGCGCGCGCATGGCGCTCTTGGGTCGCGCTGAGCCACGGGAGCAACGCGGCCGGCGTCCCCGTCCGGTGGGGCAACAGCACGCGCAGCACGCGCAGCACGCGCAGCACGCGGCTGACTTGCGGACGGGTGAGCAGGGGCATCTTTTCCCCCCAGTCCTGCTGCACCGTCAACAGGAAGGCGCCCGCGCGCAGGGCCAGGGTGCTGTGGTGGTGCCAGCCGACCCCGCCCCGCGCCTCATACTCGTCCAGGCCGGTTTCGCCTTTGGACGTCGCGAACTCCGGTGCGATCGGCCAGCGGGCGGCCGCGACCTGGGCCAGGGTGAGCAGCGGGGTCTCCTCTGGTGCATTGGAGAGGTAGGAGCGCGGTTCGCTCTCATCCAGGTTGCGGCGCAACAGCACCCAGCAGGCGCGTCCCGGCCGACCGTCGCGACTGTCCCACCCGCGCCGGGCGACAAACTGGTCGGGGCGCGGCCCCGGCGCGCCCGCGGCCCCGGTCAGATCCTGCCAGGCGCTGGGCGGCCCGCGGTCCGCGCCCGCGTGCACGCTCTGCGGCAGGGCGGCGGCGGGGGCCAGCCGCGGCGTGGTCGGCGTGCGGCCCCGCCCCGACCACGGCGGCACCACGACCTCCGCCGGTTGTGTGAACACGGGCGTCGTCTGCGGCACGTCGAGCACAGAGGTCCAGCCCTCCGCGTCCAGGGCATCGCGCCGCGTCGGCACCTTGCCCTAGGCGTCGTCCCCGGCCACCCAGTGGCCCGGCCCTGCAGGTGGCCGGCGGTGCGCGCCTGGCGCAACAGCGCCTGGCGCAACAGCGCCAACCCCCACAGCGCCAACCCCCACGCCGCCGTGCTCTGATAGCCCACCTCGGCAGGCACCCCCGCCGCCCGACAGCGCGCCGGATCGTCGGTCCAGGGCGGCGGCCGGTCCAGCCGCTTATCGACCAGGGCATGCCCGTGCGTCGAGACGTCGGCCAGGAAGACGCCGCGTTGGCCGTTGCCCACCTTGCCCACGGCCCCGCAGTACGGCCGCGCGACCCCGACCGACTGCTGTCCCTGTTTGGGACAGCCGCTCTCATCCAGCACGAAGATACCCTCCGGCGTGTTCAGCCGGGCACCGACGTAGGCTTGCAGCCGCGCGATCACCGGCTCCGGCGGCCACGGGGCCGCGCTGAGCAAGCGTTGCAAGGCGCGCGGCGTGGCGCCCGCAATGGTCTCCGCGCCATTCTCGGCATTGCGCCGGTCGGTCTGCTGCACCAGCAAGCCCCGCACCTACTGCTCGCTCCGTCGGCGCGCCTCCTTGCGTCCGAAGAGAAGAGCGGTGCAAACTCCTGCTGAAAGGCGGCAAAGGAGGCCGCCACCCGCTCACAGGTCACCTCATCCAGCACGCCTCTCTCCTCTTGAGAGAGTTTATCTCAAAACCGTCGTTGTCGTACTAACACCATCAGAATTGAGGACACTCCATGGCCCTGTCAACTAGCACCATAGGTTATTAGCCCTGACGCCCGTTCCCGGTTAAGCTGCTAGTGGGAGGTGCCAACACCCTGTATGATCGCGGACGATAACCAGCAACTGATCGATGATCTGGAGCGGGATCGAGCACTCTCCCGCTACGCCTCGTTCAGCCGTGCCGAGTGGGCGCGGCTGCGCGCCGCCACGCCGCTGACGCTCTCGGAGTCCGATCTGGTCGCCTTGCGGGGCATCAACGAGCGGGTCTCGCTGGATGAGATCGTGGACGTTTACCTGCCGCTCTCGCGGCTGCTGAACCTCTACGTCGCGGCGACCCAGAAGCTCCACGAGGCCAGAGACACTTTCCTGGGACGGCATGCCGCGGCCGTCCCCTTCGTCATCGGCGTTGCCGGAAGCGTCGCGGTCGGCAAGAGTACCACGGCGCGCATCCTGCAGGCGCTACTCGCGCGCTGGCCCAACCACCCCTCGGTCGCGCTGATCACGACTGACGGCTTCCTGTATCCCAACCGCGTGCTCGCGGCACGGGGGCTGATGGAGCGCAA
>JAICKM010000160.1 GCA_025927935.1 Chloroflexia bacterium
TCCATACGCACGCGCTGGAAGTATTGGACACGGTAGGTTTTGCCGTCGGTGGGCGAGACTTCGTCGTGCTCCTCGGAGATGGGATAGCCGTTGACGAACAGCCCGCCGTGTTTCTCCCAATATGCGCGGAAAGCGCCGCCGAGATTATGGCCGTTGAGGTAGGTCACGCCGGGGTCGGTCTGGCGGAGCGCGGCATCCTCCGGCGGATAGAAATGCACGCCAAGCAAGCCAAGCAGCACCGCACCGGGTGTTCCAGCATTTTCCGGGTGGTACTCAAAGCGCGCCCGCTCGAAATATTGGACGAGGTAGAAATAGGTCGGGCCGTCGCCGGGACCGGTGGTCACGGTCTCGGTGAAGGGTTCGGTCAGCGGATAGCCGAACTGGGCCAGGCCGCCGTAGCGCTGCCAGTAATCGCGCAGGGGTGGGGCCAGGGTGTGGCCGGTGGCGCTGAAATAGAGCGTGCCGGTAATGACCGGGTTGGGCACGGGGTCCACGGCGGCGGGCGGAGGTGGCGTGGGCGTGGCCGTGGGCGTGGCGGTCGCCACGGCGGTCGGCGTAGCCGTAGGCGGGATCAACTCGGGCGGCACTTCGTAGACGTACAGGAAGCCGTCCGTCGAGGGAGCGTAAAGCGCGCCGTTGGCGATGACCGGGGCGGCGTAGATCGGCGCCGGGGTGCCGAAAATGAAAAGGCGGCGCCCGGTCGTGGCATCGACGACGTGGACCTCGTTGTCCCCGGCCACGACGATCACGCCGTTGGCCCCGGCGGGTGAGGCGTACACCGAGCCCGTCAACGGATACTCCCAGCGCAGGGCGCCGGTCACGGCGTCGAAGGCGCGCAGCGAACCGCCCGTCTCCTTGCCGTTAACGGTCGTTTTGCCGCCGGCCAGGTAGAGCACGCCGTCATGGTACACTGCCGAGGCGATGGTGCCCTCGCCGCACTGTGGACAGTCGCCAGGCTTAGCGATACGATACTGCCAGAGCGGCCCCCGGTCGAGATGGCCGGCGTCAAAGACGTAGAAAAAGCCGTTCTTGTTACCCGCCGCGACCCGTAACTGGCCGTCCGCCGTGGTGAACAGGGTGGGCGTGGTGCCCCAGTCGGAGTCCTTGACCTCTTCATTGGCGGGCACGCGCCAGGCGTCGACCACCTCATAGGTGTTCAGGTCCACGGCGACAATCGAGTCGACATGGCCGAGCGCGTTGCCGGGCGAGCCGGTGGTGAGGAACATGCGGTTGTGCGCGGCATCAAGCGTGGGCGAGGTCCAGATGCCGCCGCCCAGGGTGCCGTCGGGGACGGTGTAGGCATAGCGGTCGTTCTTGCCGTCGGCCATATCCGCGCCCCACATGAAGCCGCGCACGAAGGGCCGGTCGCAGAAAGAGGCGATTCCGCTGTAGACGCGACCCCCGGCCACCAGGGGCGAGGCCCAGTTGTAGGCGCCGTTCTCCGGACGCGAGTCGCCGGTGAACAGCGACCACACCGGTTGGCCGGTGGCCGCATCGAGGGCGTAAAAGTTATCCGCGCCGCCGCCCACATAGACCCGGCCGGCGGCCACGGCGGCCCCGGAGGTGACGCCGACGTGATCCGGCTTGCAGACCTTGGGCGACGCGCTGGTCGTGCCGAGGAAGATGCTCCAGCGGATGCTGCCGTCAGCCGTGTTCAGCGCGTATTCCTTGCCGTCCCACGCGCCCAGATAGACTGTATCACCGGCGACGGCGGGCGAGGCGACCAGGCTATTGCCGATTTCCTTCTTCCAGCGCAGGCGCAACGCGGGCGCGGTCGTGGGGGATAGGGCGGTTTCGCCGTTGTTCCAGCTCTGGCGCTCGGCGTTGTTGAGGAACATCGGCCAATCGGCGGGGCCGGGTTGCCCCGCCATCGGGGCGGCCCCACCGGGCTTCGCCAACTGGGCGAGGCCCAGGACCATGACGGCGCATAACAGCAAGACGGCAGCCCCACGGGCCACCCAACGACCAGGCATATGCAGATTCCTCATCTAAGGGCTGTGCAGCAAGGGCCGCAGCAGCCGGGCAATATCAGGGCATCTCGTGGTAGTACGAGATGCCCGAAATGCAACGGCACAGTATAGGAAACGAACCCAGCCGGTGTCAAGGACGTGACCAGACGATCATGCCTGGCACTAGCTCCGCGCGAACACCTCCGCGGCGGCGGCCCACTCGGCATCGCGTTCGCCGGGGGCGAACGGTAGATAAAAGGCGGCCCGATCCAGCAGCCCCCCATAGCGGGCTAGAATGGCGCCCGCGGCCTCGGCCAGGGTATCGCCTTCCACGGCGAATTCGGCCAGCATGGCGTCGTCGATCACGGCGCCCATCTCGTCCCAGCGCCCGCGGGCGGCAAGTTGGGCCAGCGCGGCGCCCTTGTCGGCCCAGCCGTGGAGTTCAAGCAAGGTGGCATAGCTGGGGGTCGAGGCGTAGAAGGCGATCTGGCGGCGCATGGCGTCGCGCATGGCGGCTCGCGCGGCACCCTGGCCGGTGATCACAAACACGCTGGCGCTGACCTGGATCGCGCCGCGGTCGCGTCCGGATGCGGCCAACCCTTCGCCGATCCAGGGCAGCACGTTCTCGCGCAGGTAGCGAGCGGTGTGGAAGGGATGCACATGGAAGCCCTGGCAGGTCTCGCCGGCCAGGCGGCACAGCCCGTGGTTCACCCCGGCGATAAAGATCGGCGGCTCGCCGTAGGGCAGCGGCCCCGGATTGAAGAAGGGCGTCATCAGCTTGAGCGTGTAATAGGGGCCTTCGTGGCGCAGGCGCTCTCCTGTCTGCCAGGAGGCCCAGACGGCGCGCATGGCGGCGAGGTAGTCGCGCAGGCGGGCAACGGGCGCGTCCCAGGGCGCGGCGAAGCGGCGCTCGATGTGGGCTTTGACCTGCGTGCCCAGGCCGAGAATGAAGCGGCCCTGGCCGGCGCGCGCCAGGTCCCAGGCGGTATAGGCCATTGCGGTCGGGCTACGCGGGAAGGCGAGCGCGATGGCGGTGCCCAGGTGGATGCGCTCGGTGGCGACGGCGGCCAGGCCCAGCGGCAAAAACGGGTCGTGCTGAATCTCGGTGGTCCAGAGCGCCTGGAGACCCAGGCGCTCGGCGGCGACCGCGGTGGGTCCGGCATCGCGCAATTCGGGCGGTTGGATGACGGCATCAAAATACATGATCTGCTCCCTTTCCGGCGCATGGCGGCCCGGCGGCGAAAGCCGGCGCGCGACGCAGGGTGTAAATGGTAGAGTCGGCGCCATTATAACACAGCCCGGCGGCGCCGCCGGGGACCGGGAGCAGCCACGCGGCTACGTTACGCGGGCACAAAACCTGCATTAGGGGCAGAGAGTTCAACTAAGAAACAACCCCCCACAGCAGCAGGACTCAATGGACGAGGCCCTGGCTGAGAATCGAATTGGCGGGCGAAAGGTATAGCGCGATTTGGTAAAGTTTGGTAAACTAGGATCAACACACCCTCCGCATTTGCTGCCGCCAAGGAGGGCGTGAACGGCTAGTAGCATGTATAGCAGCACCCGATCCCCTACCACCATCGGGCGCCGTCCGATCCATTGCAGTCTCCGCCACCCAACTAGTGATTGGATTCCCTCATGGCTACTCTTACGCAGTGCCCGGCTTGTGGCGAGCCGGTCCAGCCGTTTTGGCGTGATTGCCCACAGTGTGGCGCGGCCTTCCCCGCCCCCGGGGCGAGTACGGTAGCGGTCCTCTCGGCGCCGGCTATCGGCCTGGTGAACTGTCCCGCCTGTGGGGGCGCGCTGCCGTTGCCGGCGGCGGGCGCCCAGTACATCCGCTGCTCCTACTGCCGCTCCAGCCTCCGCCTGCGCCGGGATGGCGACACGCTGAGCCTGGAGTTGGCATACCGGCCGGGGCCGCGGGTGGGCCGCGACGGCCCACTACCCGATCTGCAACACGGCTTGCAGGCCGAGGCACAACTCCAGCAGTTGCTGCTGGAAGTGCCCGCCTTACGCACGCAGGTGGCAACGCTGCAACGAGGCGGTGGCGGTCTCGAACTGGTGGAGGCCAAACGCCAACTGGCTGCGGTCGAGGACCAGATCTGGGCCTTGCAACTCGAATTGTACCCGGAGGAATCGCGGCAAGCGCACCCAGTTCGCCCAAAGCTGATGCCTACGCTGCTGAGTGTGGCGGCGCTGGCGGTGCTGGTGGGCATGGCGCTGATCTTCTTGCACTAGCAGGCAGCGCCCCCCGCGAGCCGCCGGACCCTAGAGCGACCAGGTTCCTCAACGTGTGGGGATCAATCGGCGGCCATTTCGGCGTCCAGGCGGGCGAGGAAAGCGACCAGGCAGGCGTGGCGTTCTTCAGCCAGCGCCCGGCCGGTGGGCGTGTGCATATGGTCGCGCAAGCGCAACAGCTTCTCGTGGAAATGGCCGATGCTCGACACGGGCGACGAATGTAACCCGCTCGTGGGCTGGGCCGGGTCGAGCGCGGCCCAGTCGCCGGTAAGCGCGTCAAAGCCGGAGGGACGATTTTTCTCTCCGCCATAGGCAAAGGTACGCACGACGCCCCAGGCGCCCAGGGCATCGAGCCGGTCGGCGTCACGGAAGATGAAGACCTCCGGCGGCAACTCGCCCGGTTCGGGCTGGTGGCGCGCCGACCAGGAGTGATAGCGGATACAGGCGCGCACCGCCGGCCAGCCGGCAGTCGGGAATCCCACGCGCGGCAATATGTCTTCGGCGAAGGCCACGGCGCGAGCCTTATCGGCGTTAGCCGGGTCGCCGCGGAACAGGTCGTGCAAGTAGGCGGCGGCGACCAGCGCCTGGCGATCGCCGCCCTCCGCTTGCGCGATGCGCTGGGCCAGGTTGCGCACGCGCAAGCAGTGGGCCAGATCGTGGCCGCTCGCCTCGCCCAGCAACAGCGGCCCGACCTGCGGCACAAGCTCCGTTTCCCAGGGCCAGGCTCCCGCCATCAGGCTTGCTCCAGGCGCACCTCGATGCGGCCGTTGCGCTCCCGTGTATCATAGCTAGGCACAGGATAGACCGAGGGGCCGTGCAACAGGCGGCCGTCGCTCACGTCGAACTGCGAGCCGTGCCAGGGGCAGGTCACGCAATGATCATCCAGTTCGCCCTCCCAGAGCGGGCCGCCCAGGTGCGGGCAGGTGCCGTTGAAGGCGTGCAGACCGTCGTCGTCGCGCAGCAGCACCACGGCCTTGCCGTCGAGATCATACTTATGCATCTTGCCGTCGGCCAGGTCCTGGCTTGCGGCCAGGTCGGTATAGTCTTCCGGGCCATCCACCCAGGCATTACGGTTCACGGCCTGACCGGTCGCGAAGACGAGATCACCGCCGACATAGGCGGCCGTGGCCGAAATCAGGTAGCCCGTGGCCGAGAGCGTGCGGGCACGCGCCCGGTCGCCCCCGTTGAGCCGCAGGGCCAGCGAACCCAAGTAGAAGACCAGGCTGACGGCGTTCAGCAGCCCATGGACCAGGCCCATCTTGCGCTGGATCCCGCCGACCTCGCTCCAGTCGGTGAAGCCGGTCGCCGCCGCGCCGACCGCAGCCACCACCCCGACGCCCACGGCCAGATCCGAGGCATTATCCAGGCCCGCATCGTCACCCCGCTGGGCGCTGACCACATCAAACACCTGAGCCAGGGTCCAGGCGCCTACCGGGACATCGGTAATCATCGGATGCACCGGGTGCCCCAGCCAGACGCCGTTCAACGCGTCCTTGACCGTGCGGCCCGCCTGGCCGCTGTTGTTGAACAGGTCGTTGATGATCGGCTGGAGCGCATCCGCGACCTGATCGACCCAGGCTTGCTTTGCCAGCAACTGTTCCACAAGTCCTTTTGCCATGGTACTGCTCCTTTAGACCCGCCATGCAGGTCAGGGGTAAGCGGCGCCGTGCGACGCCGATAGGGAGAATCACGAGGCTTCAGAGCAGAATTCATGCCGCATGTCCGGCTTCTTGCGGCAGGCCAACGGGATCGGGTTAGGGCAGGATCTGAAAGAGCCGGGTGGCTTTGTCGGTATAGATCAGTTTGAAATGGTCATGAAAAAAGGCGTCCTCGGGGAGTTGGACCTGGTGAGGATAGTTGGTCACGAGGAAGTAGTCGGCTTGCAGATTGGTCAGCGCCTTGTAGAGCCACTGGCCCGCGCCCAGGCCGCGCAGCACCTGGCTGAAGCGGGCCGGGCCGAAGGAGTTGCCCATGAAGGTGCCGTCGGCGTAGTAGGCCATCTCCTCGTCATAGAGCGCGTAGAGCCGGTAGTCCGACCCGGCCCGGTCGTTGAGGAACTTGTGGGCCGGGTAGGCGCTCAGTTCCTTGCTCAGATAGGCGTCGCGTTCCGCTGCTGTTACCGGTACCGGCCCCTTGTCGGCGACCTGGCCGGCGGCATAGAACCAGGCCGGCACCAGGCAGAGGGCGAACCCCAGCACAGCCAGCACGGCGGGAATCCGGCCCTTACGCAACGGCGGCACCCCGGCGACGAGCATATCGAGCATGACGGCCGTTGCCAGGATGAGCAGCGGCATGACCGGCAAGAGATAGCGCTGGATCTGGGCGCTGAAGAACCAGATCAGCAGATCGGCGGCGAAGATCAGCAGCAACCCAATCAGGTAGCGCCGCCGGATGGCCGCGATAATGGTCAACGGGAGCGCCAGGAACGGCAGCGGCATCAACGGAGCGTCGTTGCCGAAAAGGCCCTGGTGCATGGTCAAGTTCCAGGGCAACAACAGCAGCGCGCCGGGATCGCGGCCCATGCCCTTATAAAACCAGTCGCGCAACTGGCTGTTCATATCCGTGTCGTCCCAGAGGTGGTAGCCGAAGATGCCGGGGAAGAACGGCTCGAACGGGTTGCCCGCGTAGTAGAGGTTACGCAGATACCAGGGTGCGGCCACGCAACCCGCCACCACGACAAAGAGGAGCAGCGCCCGCCAGCGCCGCTCGCGGAAGCCGAGGTAGAGGGCGGGCAGGGCCAGCGCGGCGATGAAAAACAGAGCTGTATACTTGGACCCGGCGGCAAAGCCGCACATGGCCGCGGCTAGAATCAGCCAGCCCTGCGCCCGCGTGGTGACCCAGTTGAAGAAGGCGTACACGCCCAGGCAGGCGAATAGGGTCACGCTCAGGTCGATGTAGGCGGCGCTGCCCAGCCACCAGACCAGCGGGTTCGCCAGCCAGAGGCCGGCGGCCCACAACCCCGCGCGCTGCGAAAACACCCGCCGCCCCCAGGCGTAGAGGGCGACGCCTACCAGCAACGCCATGAGGAACTGGACCAACTGGGCGATGATGTCGTCGGCAAACAGCAGGGCCAGCGTGAACAGCATCTCGTTGGTCTGCGGGGCCAGCGGGAAGCGCAGGTACTGGGCGAGCACCACCTGATGCTGATCGACGTAGATCTTGGCGCTCGGCAGGTGGTACATAATCGCGTCGAAGGTCGTCGGCGGATAGAGCGGCATGCGCCAGAACGGCGAGAGCGCAGCCACCAGCAGCAACGCCACACCGAGCAACAGCAGCGGCAGGCGCGCCCGGCGCAGGCCGGCGGGCATGCGGCGGCCCAGGTCGCGCCAGACCGGGTAGCAGAGCAGCGCGAGCACCACGACGGCCCCGCCCACGACCGGCGGGTACAACAGGCCCAGGAGGCCCAGGAAGAAGACCAGGTAGGCCAGCACGCCCAGCCCTAGCCCGGTGGAAAAGGCGATCTCTTCCCAGGCCGAGGCGTAGGGAATGGTCCAGGTCAGCCGGCGGCCAAGCACATAGCTCAACACGGCCAGCAATAATATGATCGCAAAATGCGAAAGGGCGAATGCCAGGAGTGCCATAATCGGAGCTATTATACCAAAATCGGCAGGAAGCAGCCGGAGCAACGTGGATTGCTGGTTGTAAGCCAGCTATCTTGTCCGGCGTCACGGTATAAGATATGCTGAGGGATAGGCACCCGCACCCACATGCGGGATAGCGAAGCCGCACCTGATGCGGCGCATACGGGAGGTAGGAATTGTGCGTATTGGTTTGCAAGTACCCGCGTTTAAATGGCCGGGCGGTGAGGCGACCCTCGGCGCCGATTTCGCGCGCATCGGGCGCGAGGCCGACGCGGCGGGGTTTTATAGCCTGTGGGTGATGGATCACTTTTTCCAGATCCGCGGCGTGGGGCCGGCCGAAGACCCGATGCTCGAAGCCTATACCGCGCTCGGCTTCCTGGCCGGCGTGACCAGCAAGGCCAAGTTGGGCACGATGGTAACAGGCGTCACGTACCGCTATCCGGGTCTCCTGGCGAAGACGGTCACGACACTGGATGTGCTTTCGGGCGGGCGGGCCTACCTGGGCATCGGCGCTGCCTGGAACGAACAGGAGCATCTGGGCCTGGGCGTACCCTTCCCGCCGCTCAAAGAGCGCTTTGAAATGCTGGAAGAGGCTCTCCAAATCGTCTTGCAGATGTGGTCGGGCGAAGACAGCCCCTATAACGGCAAGCACTATCATCTCGACCGCACGCTCAACGTGCCGCAGGCGATCAGCAAGCCCCACCCGCCGATCCTGATCGGCGGCACCGGCGAGCAGAAGACGCTGCGCTTTGTCGCCAAGTATGCCGAAGCCTGCAACCTCTTCCTGCGTATGGGCGACGATGTGGTGCGCCACAAACTCGACGTGCTGCGCGGCCACTGTGCCGACCTGAACCGGCCCTACAGCGAGATCGACAAGACCAGCCTCGACAGCCTCGAAATCGCGAGCAGCAACAGCAAGGAGGGCATGAGCGGCCAGCAACTCGTCGACTACGTCGGTCATGCGGCCGAACTCGGCTTCGACCAGGCCATTTTCAGCATCCGCAACGTGAGCGACCCCGGCGTGTTTGATACCATCGCCAAAGTGGAGTCGCAAATCGCGGCGGTGCCGGAGGGCGGACGCCAGTAGCCGGATCGGCCCGTAGCCGGTCGCGCTAATACCCGTGAGGACCCGGTACGCCGGGTCCTCACCATCCCAACTTAGATCGAGGAGACTCGTCCCGTATGGCTCTCACGCACGAACTCAACGACGCGGCCCGCGCTTTCTTGCAGGAAGCCCGCTTCGCCGTCGTCGCCACCGTCTCGCCCAACGGCACGCCGCAGCAGACCGTCAACTGGTACCTGGTGGAAGGCGACGAGATCATGTTCAACACCCGGCGGGGCCGGATCAAGGACCGCAACCTGTCGCGCAACCAGCACGTATCGATCTGTATCGAAGACCACTATCGCTATATCACCATCCGGGGCCAGGTCCAGATTATCGAAGACCAGGCCACCGCCCAGGCCGACATCAAACGCCTGGCGATCCGCTATCATGGCCGTGAGAAGGGCGAGCAGATGGCGGCGACCGGCTTCAGCAAGGAGGAACGGATCAGCTATCGCGTCAAGTTGGATCGCATCTCGGTTTACGGCTTCGACTCATGATCCAGGTTGTTGCCCTGGCGGGCGGCGTGGGCGGCGCCAAGCTGGCCCAGGGTTTGTACGCCACGTTGCCGCCCGACAGCCTGCTGGTCCTGGTCAACACGGCGGATGACTTCACGCTGCACGGCCTGCGCATCTGCCCCGACCTCGACACGGTGCTCTACACCCTGGCCGGACTGGCGAACCCGCAAACCGGGTGGGGCATCGCCGGAGATACGTTTGCCACGCTGGAGATGCTCACCCGCTACGGCGCGGACGACACCTGGTTCCAGATCGGGGACCGGGACTTCGCCACGCACATCCGGCGCACGCAGCAACTGGCGGCGGGCCTGCCGCTAAGCGCAGTCGAGGCGGACCTGGCGGGCGCCCTGGGTGTGCGGGCCATGCTATTGCCGATGACCGACACGCCGGTCGCCACACTGGTGGACACCGATGCCGGGCGGCTGAGCTTCCAGGATTATTTTGTGCGCCGCCGGCACAGCGACCATGTGCGTGGCATTGTCTTCGACAGCATCGCGGCAACCGCGCCCCCGGCGGGCCTCGCCGCCGCGCTGGATACGGCCATCGCCATCGTCTTCTGCCCCAGCAACCCGCTGGTGAGCATCGGGCCGATCCTGGCCGTGCCGGGGCTGCGCGATCTGCTGGCCCATGCACCCGCCCCACGCGTGGCCGTCAGCCCAATTGTTGGCGGTAAGGCGCTCAAAGGCCCCGCCGACCAGATGCTGGCGACGCTAGGCCACGAGGTGTCGGCCTACGGCGTCGCGGCGCTCTATCGGGGACTGATCGACGGGATGGTCATCGACGAGGCCGACGCCGCCCTGGCGCCGCGCATCGCCGATCTCGGAATGCGGGTGCAGGTGGCCCCGACGGTGATGCGCGACGAGGCTGACCGCAAGGCGCTGGCCGCGACGGTGCTCGCGTTCTGCGCGGGCATCGCGACGGAGCGAGGCCGGCGATGATCGACGCGCGCCCCGGCCCCGATCACGACCACCTGAGTCCGGCGCCGGGCGGCGGGCGGCTCTTCGCGGTCGTGCCGGTCAAGTCGCTGGAGGCGGCCAAGAGCCGGCTGCGGCCCACGCGCGCCGGGCGCGACCGGGCGGGCCTGGCCGCGCGCCTGCTCGGCGGCGTGCTGCGCGCCCTGAACGACTCGGACGTGGCGGCGGCCGTGGCCGTGGTCAGCCCCGACCCGCGGGTGCTGCGCCTTGCGGCGAGTGTTGGGGCGGTGGGCCTGCGCCAGCACACGGGCGACCTGAACGCCGCGCTGGACCTGGCGCGGACCTGGGCCGTCGCGGGCGGCGCCGATACCCTGCTGGTGCTGCTCGGCGATCTGCCCTTGCTGCAAGCGGGCGATGTCCGCGCCATGGCCGAGATCGCCGCCGACCCGATCCGCGGCGCGCCCGTCGTGGTGCTGGCGCCGGATCGGCACGGTCTGGGCACCAACGCGCTGTTGCAGCGCCCGCCGGGTATCGTGCCTTTCCAATTCGGGCACGACAGCTTCCCCCTCCACTTTCGCGCCGCCGCCGCCAACCGCGCGGAGATCATGATCTACCGCTCGCCGGGCACCGCGTTCGACCTCGATACGCCAGGCGATCTGGCCGACTTGCCCGCCGGGTCCCCGCTGCACGTTGCCGTCCGGCCAACCTGATACCCAAGGGCACCGGCAACGATCGTTGCCGGTTATGTCAATTTGAGAGGACCCTTATGCCCGCTCCCACGGAAATCCGTATTCTCGCATTGGGCGCCTTCCCGGAGGTCACGCCCGGCATGGATCTGCCGCCGTTGATCACCGCGGCTGCCGCGACAGCCGGTGTGACCTTCGCGCCGGGCGATATTCTGGTGGTCA
>JAICKM010000981.1 GCA_025927935.1 Chloroflexia bacterium
ATATACTTATACACCGGAGCAATATCCGACCGCCGTGCGCGGCAGCGGCGCGGGGTGGGCCGCTGCGGTGGGCCGGCTGGGAGGTATCCTGGGACCGTATGTGCCGGGTCTCTGGTTAGGGGCCGGGCTGGGCAAGGAAGGGCTGTTCGCCGTCTTTACCGTCGTGGTGCTGATCACGGCGGTGGCCGTCGGGCTGCTGGGCACCGAGACGCGGGGCCGGCGCCTGGAAGAGATCTCCGCAGAGGTTGAATAAGCCCCGTGCGTCGGGTATAATGGACAAACGTGAGCCTGCGGGCGCCGGTCCTTCCGGCGCTCGCTTGGCGTTTAGTTATTTGCCTTGCAGAAAGAGTTTAGACCCGTTATGAGCACACGCAAATCTTCGTCGGGGGGCGCGAAGCCCGCGCCCGGCGCCCAACGCCCCCGGCACGCGGTCCCCATCGCCCAAGCCAAGGCCAAGCGCAAAGGGGGCCGGGACCTCTTCGGTCTCTACTTTATCCTGGGTGGCGCGGCGTTTATCTTCCTGTTCGGCGCGGCCGTGTGGGGGCTGCGCAGCCTGAACAGCAACGCCGCGGCGGCCCTGCCCACGGCGACGGTCGAAACGGTGGCCCAGGTGCCGCTGCCGCAGACCGATGAGACGCCCCTGCCGGACTTCACGCCGCCGCCCGTGCCCACGCTGCCCGCGCCCGATGCGCTCAATTCCGGCCCGTTCGTGCAATCGACGCCCGTCACCTCGGTCGTGACCGACGCTACAAAGCTGCCGGAGCCGATGAAATTGCCGCCGCAGATTCCGCAGCCCAAGATCGATATGTCCATCGAGTCGGTGGACCTGGGGGCCGTCAAGCTGGGCGATGTTGTCACCCGCGAGGTGACGATTGCCAATCCCGGCGCCCATGACCTGGTGATTCGCAGCATTGCCAGCGACTGCGCCTGTGTGAGCGCCACGGTCGACGCCGCGACGATCCCCAGCGGCAGCCGCACGCGCATGGTGATGACCTACGACTCGACCACCGAGCCGAACACCACCGGCCGCTACGATCACATCCTGACCATTATCTCGACCGACGGCCAGGAGCCGAAGAAGGAATTCCTGGTCTCCGTCGCGCTGCCGTAGCGGCGCGGCATTCCTTGTGATCCCGCCACGGCGGCCCGCGATCTGGCGGGCCGCCGTTCTTTGTCCGGTCCTCCTCACCGCAGAGACGCCGAGGACGCAGAGATCATTAGAATGAGACGCGATCCCGCGCAACCCGCCATGCTGGATCTCTGCGTTCTCGGCGTCTCTGCGGTGATCATCCGGCTTCCAAAAGGGTATCAGCGGTCGTGTCTTGCCCATGGATGGCGCAAGGGGTATAATGACTCCCGTTACCGGCGGTTGAATGGCGGCGATTCCGTGCGCCGGGCCGTTCACTGTCGCGCGGTCTTTTTGGGTTTTGGTCCTGGTTAGTTCAAAGGAGAACGCCAAGCATGAAATTAGCGGAACGGATGCACCGGCTGGGCACCGAGAGTGCGTTTGAGGTGGCGGCGCGCGCCCGCGCCCTGGAGGCCGCGGGCCGGCCGATGATCCACCTGGAGATCGGCGAACCTGATTTCGACACCCCGGCCCATATCCGCCAGGCGGCCTGCGCCGCGCTGGAGGCCGGGTATACACACTACGGCCCGTCCACGGGGATCCCGGAGTTGCGTGAGGTGCTGGCGCAGCATATCGGCGCCAAGCGCGGCATCACCGCCGACCCCGCCAACGTGATCGTCACCCCCGGCGCCAAGCCGATCATGTTCTACGCGATTCTAGCCCTGGTGGAGCCGGGCGATCAGGTGATCTATCCCAATCCCGGCTTCCCCATTTATGAGAGCATGATCAACTTCATCGGCGGCGAGGCCATCCCGCTGCAACTCAGCGAGAGTCGCGGCTTCGCCTTCGACGTGGACGACCTGGCGGCGCTGATCTCCAACCGCACGCGCATGATCATCCTCAACAGCCCGCACAACCCCACCGGCGGCGCCCTGCCGCGCGAGCTGCTGCGGGGCATCGCCGACCTGGCGAAGGCGCACGATCTGGTCGTGCTGGCCGACGAAATCTACAGCGATCTGGTGTACGAAGGCGAGCACCACAGCATTCTGGAATTCCCCGATATGCTGGAGCGGACCATCCTGCTGGACGGCTTCTCCAAGACCTACGCCATGACCGGCTGGCGGCTCG
>JAICKM010000071.1 GCA_025927935.1 Chloroflexia bacterium
ACCGTGCCTGCTGCTCCTGCTCGCCGAAGGCCCCACCCACGGATACAGCCTGATGGAGGAACTCAACCGGCGCCAACTCTTGCCGGGGGATGTCGATGTCGGCAATCTCTACCGCGCCCTGCGCCGGATGGAGGCCGCCGGTCTCGTCACTTCGACCTGGAGCACGCACGAACGGGGACCGAACAAACGGGTGTATCAGATCACGGACCGGGGCGAGGAAGTGCTCCGCCACTGGGCCGGCGTGCTCGAACAGCGCACCCGGCTCCTGCGGGTCTTTCTCGACGAGTACCACCGCGTCTTCGGGCAGCAGCCCACCATCGCACCAACTCACAGTCCAGAGGAAACGGACAACTTCATGTAGCGCCAGGATGGGCTACTGAAAGGTGAGGGATACCATTATGCATAAGCATCATCATCGACATCATCACGACGAGGAATGGGACGCGAGTGACGCCCGCTTTGGCGGCCCGCAGGGCGAACCCGGCTGGGGTCCGCCGCCCGGCTACGGCTGGGGCGGACGACCGTTCCCGCCGCCCGGCGCGTTCCGCGGCGGCTTCGGCCCGTGGGCCTTCCGGGGCCGGCGCGGCTTCGGCCCGTGGATGTTCCGCGGCGGGCACGGCTTCGGCCCCGGTTGGGGCGGCCCAGAGCCGGACGCCGAGGGCGCGGAGCGCGGGCCGGGTCCCGGCTTCCGTGGCGGGCACGGCCCGTTCGGGCACGGCTTCGGGCCAGGCGGGCACGGTCCCGGCTTCCGCGGTTGGGGCGGGCCAGGACCTGACGCCGAAGGCGAGTGGCGCGGCCCGCAGTTCCACGGCGGGTGGGGCGGCGGTTTTCGCAGCGGCTGGGACCATCCCGGCCACCACGACCACCACGGCCACCACGGCCACCCTGGCCGGCACGGCGGCCCCGATATCGCCTGGCAGATCGCCCGGCTGGAGCAGGTCCAGGCGTTCCTGGAGCAGCGGCTGGCCGATGTGAAGAACGCGCTGGAGCACTTGCGTGCCCAGCAGCAACAGCAGCAACAGCAAGACCAGCCGCCGGCAGGAACGGACCGGCCCACGGTTCATCTATAGCCACCCAGGAGGCGGGCGCCACTCTGCGCTCGCCTCCGCGCGAAGGCCCCGGACAGTGTCCGGGGCCTCTTTTTGTGCCTTAGCGGGTCGCGGAGGTAGCAGGGGGAGCAAGCACCCCGGGCGCGGGGTAGCGGAAGCCTGCCAGGCTCAGCAGGGCGGGTCGGACGCCGGGCGCGGCCAGGCGCAGCAGGCACGGGATAAGATCGGCGACGGTGAGCAGATCGGGGGCCGCCCAGGGCGCGATCGCGACGGGAGGCGCCCTGAAGCGCTCTAGTTGGTCCACGGCGAACACTTCCAGGATGGCGCCCAGCGTGGCGGCGTGCGCCCGATAGACGGGGTCGCCGGTGGCCTGGAACATGTCGAGCAAGAAATCGATATCCCCCGCCAGCCCGTCCGCGCGCCGCGGCCCCGCCGCGCGCCCGGCGCGGGCGGCAGTTTGCGCGGCCCTCGCGGCCAGGGCGGCGGCCTCCGGCAGCACGCCCGCCGCCCCGGCGTGCAGCAAGAAGCGCCCCACCCCGGCGGCGCCGTCGTCCAACCCCGGCCCGCCCGGCAGACTGCCGGGCGAGCGCGGCCAGACCAGCCCGCTGCCGTCGTCGAGGACCGGCAGCGCCAGGGCCGCCAGCCGGCGTGCGGCCCGGCCCGCCGTCTCCCGGTAGCGCGCATCCCCGGTCGCGGCGAACAGGTCGAGGAGCGCGGCGCCAATGCCCGCCGCCCCCGCGCCGTAGCCGGTCAGCGCGGCCCCACCGAAGGCGGGCGGCACCGGCCAGCAGCACCCGCCTTCGCGCGCATCCTCGGCGCGGCGGCACAGTTCGTCCCCGGCGGCTATTGCCGCCGCCAGATGCTCGGGCGCACCGGTCGCGTGCCGGAGCAAGAGATGGAAGTGCAGGCGCCCCGCCGTCCCATGCGCCCGGCCCGGCGCGCCGTAGGGCCGGCCCGCCACCCAGCGGGCGTGCTCGACGGCGGCGGCGATAAGCGCAGCGTCCCTCAGCACCTGCCCGGCCCGCAGCAACGCGGCCCCCACCCCCGCCTCGCCCGCATCCAGGCCAGGTAGCGGCGCACCCGCCGGGCGCGGCCCTCGCATCAGCCACCGGGCGAGCGCCGCCACGGCCTCGCGCACCCCCGCATCGCCGCCATCCGCCGCCAGTTCGGCGAGGGCCAGCAGGACGCCCGCGGCCCCGTCGCTCAGATCGCGGGTGTAGCCGGTCGCGCCCGCGCCGCGCACCCACGGCGCATCGCCCTGCTCCGCCGCGCCGCACACCACCTGGGCCAGGTGATGGCCCAGGCGCGCGGCGAGATCACGGTAATGGTCCCCGCTAACAGCAGGGGATGCAGCCTCCGGTACGCTGGCGACGGACGGCGGTTCGCCCGGATCAGACTCGTCTAATGCAGCCAGAGCGACATCGAGCGCGGCCAGGGTGGGATAGCGCGCAGTCGGGTCGGGCGCCAGGCAGCGGGCGATAACGGCGGGCAGGCCGGGCGCGATGGCCGGGTTGAGCAGCGCCGGGGGCCGCGCCGGCAGCCGTTCCGCTTGCGGGGCCAGGGCCGGTTCCGCGCCGGTAGCGAGCAAATAGAGCAGCGCGCCCAGCCCATAGATGTCGTCGGCGACCGCTGCCGGCGCGCCCGCCGCCTGTTGCGGCGACAGGTAGCCGCGCGTGCCCGCTCCCGGCAGGCGATCCACCGCCCCCGGCGTGCAGGCCAGGTCGAAGTCGACCAGCCGCAGCGTCCCGTCGGGCGCGACGATGATATTCGTGGACTTGAGGTCGCGATAGACCCAGCCGCGCGCATGAACCGTGGACAGGATCGCCACCAGTTCGCGGCCCCAGCGCACGATCCCATCCGTGGGCACGCAGGCGCCGGTGGCGGCAAGGCGGCGCATATACTCGTCCAGCGATTCGCCCGGCAGTTCGGCCAGCGGGAGAAAGAGGTCGCCGTCATCCCCCAGCAGCGGGTGGGCCGCCGGGAAGCGCGGGTCGGGCGCCAGCGCGGCCAGCACGGCGGCTTCGTGGCGCAGCCCCTCCCGCGCGTCGCCGCCCGCGCCGTCCTGCAACGCCGCGCGGCCCGCCTGCTTGACGATACACGCGCCGGGCGCGGCCAGATCGACCCCCTGGTAGACGGTGCCGCGCACCGACTCATAGAGCGGCGCAACCAGCAGGTAGCGCCCGCCGATCAGCCGCGGACCGCGCGGCGGCGGCGCGGCGATCCCCGCCGCCACGAAGGGATCGGCGGCCCACGCGGGCGCGTGGTAGCGCGGGCCGCGGTCATCGGGCACCCAGGTGCCGTCGGGAGCCTCGATGGCGGGCACGACGGCTCCGGCGGGACTATAGGCGAATTGCGGGGCGTGGCTGCCGTAGCGATAGGCGACCAGGCTGCCGGACGTCAGGGGCCGGTCGGTTCCGATGGCGGGGCCGCGCAGCCCGCGCGTCGCCACATCGAGCGCGCCGGCCAGGCGCACCGCCTGCGCGTCGTCGCGCGGGTAGACGGTGAGGAACTTGCCCACCTGGGCGAGGCCGTAGCCCGCGCGGTTGAGCATGTGCAGATGCTCGCGCGACGCCACGACCTTGAAAGCTGCCTGCTCGGTCAGCAGCACCGGCAGGGCACACCCCAGCACTGCGGCGGCATCGCAAATGCCCGCGGAAACGTGCAGCTTCCAGCCCTGGCGCGGCGGCGCGACCCCTGGCGGGCGGAAGTACGTCCAGATATCGGGCGCGGCGGGCGCCGTCACCTCCCACCCGGCGAAGTCCGCGGGGCGCAGGCCCACGGCGTCCGGCCAGCCTGGTAGCGGCCACGGGCCGCGGGCCGGCTCGGCGGGCAGCACGGCCCCATCACTCATCGGCAATGACGAAGCCACCCACCGGATGGGCGGCCCGGTGGGTGGGAGTGCGCGCGGTAGGGCGCCGGACCCTGGCGCCCGCGACCGGGCACGGGAGACCGGCGCCCCCGCTCACCGGCCGGTGTTGGATCAAAACCAGGTGCACAGCCCGTGCGAGTGTGGCTTGCGTTGCTCGGACTCCGGCACCTTGGCATAGGCCGCCGTCAGCGCCTCGTACTCGGCGCCCAGGCCGCTCGCGTCCAGGGCCGCCTGGTTGTTGTCCACCAGCGCCTGGCGCAACGCCGGATCGGTGGCGATGCGGTCCACGAGTTTGCTGACAAACGCGCGCCGCTGCTGATCCAGGTTGGCGCTCTGCGATCCCGATCCGGCATCCTGCGGATGGCGAGGTCCCTTGTCTTTAGCCGTCTTGTCATCCATGGTCAGCGATCCTTTCCGCGGGAGGCGATCCGGCTCCCGCCCGGTGCGTACCCAACAGCCGCAAGTCCCAGGCGGCGTGGAGTATAGCAGGCGGCGCCCGGCCCGTCAATGGGATGCCGGGCCTAACGAGTGCTGAGTGCTGAGTGCTGAGTGCTGAGTAACGACGAGAGACGGTGCGGGACGGGGGCCGGGGGAGAGGTTCCCCCACCGGCGAGTAGCACATTACTGAGTGCTGAGTAACGACGAGAGACGGCGCGGGAAGGTGGGAAACGTGAGCAAGCGACTCCCCTCCCCGCGGCGGAGAGGCGCCGGGGGAGAGGTTGATCGCAATTCGTGAAATACCTAACGCATGCTAGCGGGGCGCCGTGGCCTGTGCTATACTATAGCAATCCGGCGGCGCGGGGCGCGTCCTGCGCATCTGCCGGTGCTGCCATCCACGATTGACCGCGTCGTTTACAGAGTCGTCCACCCTCCGACGTATAGGTGAGGGACCGCCGCGTCTATGGATCCCACTCTCGCTGCCTACATTCCCATGGATCGCCGCCAGGCGCTGGCCCGTGGCGCCACGTTGCCCGACCGCACGTGGGGCGCCGCGTTGTTCGCCGACATTGCCGGCTTCACCCCGCTGACCGAATCGCTGATGAGCACCCTCGGCGTCCGCCGTGGGGGCGAGGAATTGACCCACCAGTTGAACCGCGTCTACGACGCGCTGGTGGCCGAGGTGCACCGCTATGGCGGCAGCGTGCTCGGCTTCAGCGGCGACGCGATCACCTGCTGGTTCGCCGACGGCGCACCGGCGGGGGCGGCGCCACCCCCGGCCACCCTGCGCGCGACGGCCTCGGCCCTGGCGATGCAGCAGGCGATGGCCCAATTCGCCACCGTGCCCCTACCGGGCGGCGGCACGGTGACGCTGGCGATGCACGCCGCGGTCGCCTACGGCCCGGCCCGCCGGTTCATCGTCGGCGACCCGGCCATCCAGATTATCGACGTGGCGGCCGGGGCGGCGCTGGACCGCATGGGGCTGGTCGAACCGCTGGCGGGCAAAGGCGAGGTCATCCTGGATCCTGAAGCCGTGGCGCAGGCGGGCGATCTACTCGCCATCCGCACCTGGCACACCAGCGCGACCACGGGGGCGCGAGGCGCCGTGGTCACCGGCCTCCGCGCCCCCGTGCCTCACACGCCGTGGCCGCCGCTTCCCGCGGATACGCTCAGCGCGGAGGAAATGCGGCCCTGGCTGCTGCCCGCCGTCTACGCGCGCCTGCAAAGCGAGCGGATCGAGTTCCTGACCGAACTCCGGCCCGTGGTGGCGCTCTTTCTCCTCCTGGAAGGGATCGACTACGAAGGCGACGATGCCGCCGGGGCCGCGCTCGACGCCTATGTGCGCTGGGTGCAAGCCACGCTGGCCCGCTACGAAGGCACCCTCTTGCAATTCACGGTGGACGACAAGGGCAGCTACTTTTATGCCGCCTTTGGCGCGCCTATCGCCCATGAAGACGACGCCCGCCGCGCCACGGCGGCGGCGTTTGAGCTAAGCCACCCCCCGGCCACCCCGGCCCCGATCCGCCCGCTGCAAATCGGCATCAGCCAGGGCACCATGCGCACCGGGGCCTATGGCGGCACCACCTGCCGCACCTACGGCGCGCTGGGCAGCGAGGTGAACCTCGCCTCGCGCCTGATGCAGCATGCCGCGCCCGGCCAGGTGCTGGCGAGCGAACGGGTCCGGCTCCTGACCAGCGAAACCTTCCGCTGGGAAGCCCTCCCGCCCATCCGCGTCAAGGGTCGCAGTTCGCCGGTCGCCGTCTATGCGCTGCACGGCCCGGCGGACCCGGTCAAGGCCGCGCCCCCCGCGGGCATGATTGGCCGCGCCGCCGAGCAGGCGGTGCTGACGGGCGCGCTGCATAAGCTGCGCCAGGGCACCGGCGGCCTGCTGCTGGTCGAAGGCGATCCGGGCATCGGCAAGTCCCGCCTGATCGCCGCGGTCCGCGGCCAGGCCGCCGCGCTGGAGATCAGCACCTTCACCGGGTCGGGCGATGCGGTCGAGCAATTAACGCCCTACCATGCCTGGTGCCCCATCTTCAGCCGCATCCTCGATCTCGTGCCGGGCGCAGCCGGCGCAGCGCAGCGCGAGCATCTGGAGCGCCGGCTGGCCGGGATGCCGGGCCAGGAGCAGATGGCCCCGCTGCTCGGCGCCGTGCTGGGCCTCGACATCCCGGACAACGCGATCACCGCGGCCCTGGCCGGGCCGGGGCGCGCCGAAAACACGATCAACCTGCTGGTCGCCATCCTGCGCGACGCCGCCGCCCACACACCCACCACGATCATCCTCGAAGACGGCCAGTGGCTCGATTCCGCGTCCTGGGCGCTCGCGCTTGCCGTGAGCCGGCGAGTCCAACCGCTGCTGCTCATCCTGACCACGCGCCCGCTGCCGGCCTCTAACGAGGCACCGCCGCCGGACGACTACACCCAGTTGCGGGCGACGCCGGGGCTAAAGCACCTGCGTCTGGGGGCGCTGGCGCCCGACGATGTGGCGGCGGTCGTGGCCCAGCGGCTCGGCGTGACCCGCCTGCCGGAGCCGGTGAGCGCCCTGATCCGCCAGCGCGCCGAAGGCCATCCCTTCTTCAGCGAGGAACTGGCCTGCGCCTTGCGCGACGCGGGCTGGATCAGCGTGTCCGGCGGCGAATGCCGGGTGGCCCCCGGCGTCGATCTGAGCGCCATCACATTCCCCGACACATTGCACGGCGTCATCATCAGCCGCATCGACCGCCTGGCGCCCTCCCAGCAAGTTACCCTGAAGACGGCGAGTGTGATCGGGCGCCTCTTCTCCGCCGGCCTGCTGCACGCCATTCACCCGCTGGCCCTGGCGCCGGAGGCCCTGGCCGGCGAACTGGACGTGCTCGACCGGCTGGATCTGACGCCGCTGTACCAGCGCGAGCCGGAGCGGGCCTACCTCTTCAAGCACGTCATCACCCACGAAGCGACCTACTACCTGATGCCGGAAGGGCAGCGCCGCCCGCTGCATCGCGCCGTGGCCGAGTGGTATGAGCAAACGCACGCCCACGACCTGGCCGCCTCCTATCCCCTGCTGGCCTATCATTGGCAGCGGGCGCTGGGCGATGCGCCGTCCGACCCGGAGCTGATCAATAAGACCATCGACTACATGCAGAAGGCAGGAGCGCAGGCGGCGCGTAACAACGCCAATCCCGAAGCCGTGCGCTTCTATCAGGATGCGCTGGCATTGCTGGCGCGCTTGCCGGAGACCCCGGAGCGCAACCTGCGCGAACTGGAGTTCCTGCTGGCCCTGGTGGGGCCGCTGGTCGTCACCCGCGGCCCGGCGGCGCACGTCGTGCGCGAGGTGTATGACCGGGCCTACGCCCTGGCCGAGGGCGGCGCGGCGACCCCTAGCCTGCTGCCCGTGCTCTATGGCCTGATCCGCTTCCACGTCGGGCGGGCCGAGTACCAGGAGGCGCGCACCCTGGCCGACCGCCTGGTCCACCTCGCGGAAAGCATGGGCGACGCGGAGCACCTGGGCGGCAGCCACTATGCCGGGGTGGGCTATAGCCTGTTCAACCTGGGCGAACTGGCGACGGCGCGGGCCGCGCTGGAGCACGCGATCGCGCTCTATGATCCCGATCGGCACGGCCACCTGGCGTTCCAATACGGGCGCGACCCCGGCGAAGGCGCGCTTGACCTGCTGGCTATTGTCTTGTGGGTCATGGGCTACCCCGATCAGGCGCTGGAGCGCAGCGCCCAGGCCCTGGCGCTCGCCCAGCGGCTGAAGCACCCGACTACGCTCGGCTCGGCGCTGGGCTACGCCGCGCAACTCCATGTGCTGCGCGGCGAGGCCCAGGCCGGGCTGGCCGAGGCCGATACCCTGCTAACCCTGGCGACCGAGCATGCCGCGCCGGTGATGTCCATCGGCGGCGCCCTCTACAAGGCGCGCGCGCTGGGTGCGCTGGGCCGGGGCGCCGAGGGCCTGACCCTCTTCCACGAGGGTCTCGCCATCTACCAATCCACGGGCGCCGCCAGCAACGCGCAGGTCCTTTGCCCGCTGGCCGAAATCTGCCTCCAGGCGGGCCAGATCGCCGAGGGCCTAGCCGCGGCGGACGAGGGGCTGCGCGTGGTCGTGGAACGCGGCGAGCGCTGGCTGGAAGCCGAACTCTATCGCCTGCGCGGGGAGTTGCTGCTGGCCCAGAACCCGCCTGCCCCTAAAGGGGCCTCTCAAGAGGCACACGCCGAAGCCGAACGCTGTTTTGCCGAGGCGCTGGCGGTGGCCCGCCGGCAGGATGCGAAAGGGTGGGAGTTGCGCGCCGCGGTGAGTCTGGGCCGCCTCCGGCTGCGCCAGGGGCAGCGGGCCGAGGCGCAGGCCCTGGTGGCCGGCGTGTACGGCTGGTTCACCGAAGGCGCCGATACGGGCGATCTGCGGGCGGCGCGCGATCTGCTGGCCGAACTGGCGGGCGATCCCCGCGGCGACCGCCGCGAGCTGCCCTCGTGCACACGGTAGCGCAATACCTGCCGCCGCTGCGGCCCGCCTTGCCGCCCGCGTTAATCGGCGCGGCGGGATGGGCCGCCATCCTGGCCGTGGCCGCGTGGTTGCCGGGGCCACTGGCCCACAGCGTCTTCATGTTCGAGTGCCGGCTCGGCGATCCGCACCCGGCCGCCGATTTCCTGGTCTGCGCAAGTGCGCGCCACGGCGGGCGCCTGCCCCTGACCCACCTCGACGCGCCGGGCAGCCCGGCCGCCGCGCTGCTCACGCATCCCATTTGGCAGCGCATCGCGGCGTTGGCCCGCCACTGGGCCGATCCCACCACGCCGCTGCACGACGCCCTGACCGATGTCTGGTTCGAGTTCGACCTGCCCGGCGCCGCGCCGGCCATCCCGCTGCCCAGCGTCTTCTTCGGTCGCCCGCTGTCGTCCCCCGCCGGCGCATGCGCCGATCAACCGGCGCAGCCCCGCGACCTCCTGCCCCAGGCGATCCGGCTGCTGACCGGGCGCGACCTGCCCGCGCCGGTCGCGGGGCAATTGGCGGCTTGCCTGGCCGCCCTGCCGCCCGGCGCCCTCGCGCCGGTCGCCGCCGTCATGCTCGCCCGCGACACCGCGGCCATCCGGCTGGTGCTGGACGGCGTTGCCTGCGCGGAAGTGCTCCCCTACCTCGCGCGCATCGGCTGGCCCGGCCCGCGCGACCCGGTGGCCCAGGTGCTGCCCCGCGTGGCCGCGCTGTGCGATTACGTCTGGCTCGATCTCGATGTGGAAGCGACCCTCGCGCCGAAGCTGGGGCTGGAATGCGTATTCCACCCCGGGCCGGCCCAGGCAGGCTGGCCCGCCCTCTTTGCCTACCTGGCCGAACTGGGGTTGTGCCGGGCGGACAAAAGCGCCGCCGTGCTGGCCTATCCGGGAACGCTCGCGGCGGACGCGGCGGGCGCCGCCTGGCCCGCCCGCCTGCGCGAGGCCGCCGCCGTGCTCGGCCCGCTAAGCTACCACCGCCTGGTCCGCGAAATCAGTCACGTCAAGCTCGTGTTCGAGACGGGCCAACCCCTGGAAGCCAAAGTCTACCTCACGGCCTATTACCAATAACCGGCCCGCCGCCCGGACGGCGCAGCCCGCGCAGGCGGGCTTCGTAGTCGTTGCCCGCCCGTACACGGGCCGGGCACCCGCCGGCTAATCGACGCGACGGGCGGGGCACCCACCGCCTAATCGACGCGGGGGTAGGATGCGGGCACGGATTCAGGGGCAGCCACCGGGCGCGGCGCCCACCAGTGACCCAGCGCGCGCCGCCAATCCGCCACCGGCCGGCCTAGCCCCGGCAGGATCAACACCAGCGCCCCGGCGGCCAGCACCACCACCTCCCCGCCCAGGTACAGGGTGCGGACATCCACAAAATCGGCCAGCCCGGCCAGCGCCATGCCGATCAGGTACATGACATCGCGGGTGACGTAGAAGGCGCTGTTCACACGACCCCGCAGTTCCCGCGGCGTATTCCGCTGGATCACGAGTTGCCGCCCCACGATCGACGGCGCGTTGTTGATGCCAACGATCAGGATCACCAGCGCGACCAGCGGCACAGTCGGCAGTTGCGACAGGGCGATCCCAAACACGCCCATGCCCAGGAAACTCAGCGCGATCCACCGGCCGGCCGGCTGCCGGTCGGCCAGGCGGGCGATCAACAGGCTGCCGAGAATAAACCCCGCCGCCTCCAGCGCCGCGATCAGGCCGTACTCGAACTCCGTCGCGTGCAGCGCCCGCTGCGATAACGGCAGCAGCAAGGCGGTGCCCAGGCCGAAGCAGACGAAGACGGGCATGTAGATGAGAAACAGGGAGCGCAGGATTGGTTTGCTGCCGAGGAACCGCACCCCCACGCGCAGATCGTGCACCACGGTCAGGAGAGTCGTGTGCCCCTCCACCGGGAACCGGGCGACCCGGACGCCCACGATACACCCCGCCGCGAGCACGAAAGACAGGGCATCCAGGTAGAAGGCCCAGGCGATGGAGACGCTGGCCGCCAGCAACCCGGAAGCGGCGAATCCCACCGCCTGCGAACCATACGTGCTGATCGCCATGAGCGCATTCGCGGCCGCCAGTTCCTCATCGGAGGCCACTTCCGGCAACAGGCCCTCGTGCGCCGGATTGTAAAACTGCCCCACCGCGCCGGACAGGATCACCAGTACATAGAGCCAGGCGATGTGCAACGGCAGCAGGAGCGGAATCAGCGCAACCAGCCCGGCGCAACCGAGATTGGCCGCGATCATCAACTGCTTGCGATCAAAGCGGTCCACCACCACCCCGGCCAGCAGGCCGACGAAGAGGCTGGGCAGGGTGGGCGCGAGCATCATCAGCCCGACACTGAGCGCCGAGCCGGTCAGACGGTAGACGACCAGCGCGGCGGCCAACCTGGTCAGGGCGCTGCCCATAGTCGAAATGAGCTGAGCGGCCCACAACAAGGTGAAGGCCCGATTGCGGAATACAGCAAAACTCGCGAACAGAGTCATCGCGGTACCTTTCAGATTATCCTGCCATCCGCCGGTCCCGTTCCGGCGCCACACCGCTGTCTCCCCTTAGCGGCTCTGCCAATGCGCCCGGTCGCCACCCCTGCAACGCGATCCACCGCTAGCTCAGCAAATGGGCGGCACGGGTGCGATGAGTCTAATCTACCGCGGCGGCCGAAGCTGCGCATCGGGGAGATTACGGGAAGGCACTACGTATTGTGGGTCGTCATGCCGATGCCGGACACAGGGGACCGGCTACGTAGCGCTACGTAACCGGCGCGGGGGCGCACCGGCACAGGGCGGGGGGGCGCGGAGCGGAAATGGAGGGCGGGCACGGCGGCAGGCGGCCAGGCACGAAAAACCGGGCTTACGCCCGGTTCTCGTCTACTCTATGCCAGTTGCCGCGCCAGGGAATGCGGCTGCGGCCGGACGCCTCAATGGGCACCGGGGTGTCGCGTGGGGACGCCTTCGCCGTGGCGAATCAGGGGCGGCAGGGGCCGGCCCGTCTGCGCGTAGTGCGCGGCGGCGGCGGGAGAGAAGGTGAAGCGGGCCAGCGGGCGGCCCGACTGCGCCGGAGCCTCGGCCATGCCGTGGCGGCGGTAGAAGCCTGCCGCGCTGGCGTAGGCCGACAGCGTCAGCGGGACGTGGCGGGCGGCGGCCTCGGCGGCCAGGTAGCGCAGCAGCACCGTGCCCGCGCCTTGCCCGGCCTGCGCCGCGCCCATGTATTCCAGTTCCAGCCGGTCCGGCAACTCCCGATAAGTCGCCAGGCCGCGGATGCCGTGGTCCAACAACCCGGCGTGCAGCACGACGACGCACCACGACTCGGCCTCCGCGGGATTCTGCCGCATCTGCCAGATGGCGTGCCCCAGGCCGTTGAATGCCGTGCGCCGACCCGGTTCCGCTGCGTCGCCCCACCCGGCGGCGTCCAGGCGCTGCCAAAGGGCCTGCCAGGCCGGCAGGCCCCGTAAAATCTCGATCACCCTATGCTCCCCTTGCCATCATGAAATTGCGCCGGGATTCGGCGCCTGCTCATTGTACCCGAAATCACGATTTGGTGCCAGGGAAGAGATTGATTCGCCGCGCCTGCGGGTTACGGGCAGCGCGAAAAATCCGCCGGAAGAAGGGGGCGTGATCCGCCCTCCGGCGGGCACACGGCAGCCGGAGGGCGGGGTTCGGGGAATGGGAGCGGGCAGCGCCGGGACGGAGCGCAAGCCCGCGTCCGGCTTGCCCCCGGCGACGGAGCTTGTTAGTAGCGGTATTGAATGGGCAGTTGCTGCCAGCGGTCCTGCAAGCCGCAGCGCACCGGCGCATTGCCCAGCCGGTCGCCCAGCAGGGCCATGAAGCGCCAGCCGCGCCGTAGGCGGTACGTGGGCAGATCCCGCCACTCCGCGGCGATGACCTCCTGCGCGCGGGACACGTCGGGTAACTTGTAGCTTTCCAGGATCGCGTTGCTGTCGGGCGCGGTATAGGTCAGCGTGTGGACGAACGGGTCGGTCAGGCGGTGGGTATCCTGCCGGTAGCGGCGCCCTTCCTCACCGGACTCGGCCTGGTAGCCCAGCCGGCGCGTGAGCGAGCCTAACGTCGCGTCGAGTTGGGCCAGCGATTGCAGATCGCGGGTGCGCTGGGGTTCGGATCGGGCGATGTGGCCGGTGCGCAAGATGCTGAGCAACCGCGCCACATACGACTCGTCCTCCCGATGTTGCCAGGCCAGGTAGTCGAGTTGCTTGGCGCCAATTTCGGCGATGCTGATCAGGATCTGCCTGGGGGTCAGTTCGCTGCCCACGAAATACGGCTCAAACCCGGTCGGCGGCAACGCGCCGTCGTCGAGATCGGCCCGGCGCGGGATCAGCAGCACGGGATTGTCGCCCTGCACGCTCAGCTTCCAGGCCAGTTCCTTGGCCTTGAACTCGTCGGGCACCACCAGGCGCGCCACCGGGGCAAACGGGATGGTGTTTTCAAAGATGCGTGCCGATCCGGAGACCGGCTGTGCTGTTATCTCAGGCATTGGTCCATACCGCGCCCCACTGTGCGTGCAGCCCGACACCGCGCATGCCGTACACCGCGCGACCGGGCCGCGCGCCGGGTCAGGGGCCGTGCAGCGGCTCCCGTTGTGGCGCAGTTCCTCCATGGTCAGGATAGCCAATCCCGGCAACAGATCGCCTGGATAACGGTTGCAGTTGCGTAACAATCGGTGACAGGCCGTCAAGACGAAGCGCGCCGGCCTTTGGGCCGGCGCGCTTGCTTGCAATCCCGGGTATGAGGCGCTGGATCAGCGGCCTAGTCGTCCACGTGGAAATAGGCTTTAAAGATATTGCGCGCCACCGGCACGGCGAAGGTCGAGCCTTCCAGGCTCTCGTCGCCCGCCTCAATCAGCACGGTCACGGCGATCTGCGGGTGGTCATAGGGCGCGAACGCGGTGAACCACGCGTGCGCGCGGCGGTGGCCCGCCGCGTCGATGGGGTCGCCGATTTCCGCCGTCCCGGTCTTGCCGGCGATCTGCACGCTCTTGAGTTCGGTCTTGTAGGCTGTGCCGTGATGGATGTCGGCCACCGCCGCACGCATGCCCTCACGCACCACCGCCAGGTTGGCCGGGTCGACCGGCACGTGGCGGATGACCTTGGGCTGGAAGTCGCGGACCGGCTTCGGGTCGCCGTCGCTGTTGAGGATCTGGCGGACCACCTGCGGCTGGTACAGCGTCCCGCCGTTCGCCACGGCGGCGGTCACATTGGTCAGTTGCAGCGGCGTCGAGAGGTCGAAGCCCTGGCCGATGGCCGTGAACAGCGTATCGCCCAGCGCCCACTTGTCGGCGGCGTTCAGGCTCTCTTTATAAGCCGGACTGGGCACCACGCCGGGGATTTCGCCCGGCAGATCGATGCCGGTGCGCTGGCCCATGCCGAACAGTTGCATATAGTTGCCCAGCTTATCGATGCCCAGGCCCTGGAAGGGATGCGGGTTGGGATCGCCGGGCACGTAGAAGTGGGTCATGTGGCCCAGGGCGTCAAGCTGGCCCGGCCCGGCCACCTCGTAGAAGAAGACATCGGACGATTCCTGCAAGGCTTCGCGCACGGTAAGCGTGCCGTGGCCCGCGCGTTTCCAGTCATAGTAAGGCGTGCGCTGGTTCTCGTTGTACGTCAGCGGCACCGCAATCAGGCCGGGGCAGAAGATCTGTGTCAGCGGGGTGATCACGCCGGTCTGCAAGCCCGCCGAGGCGGTAATCATCTTGAGCGTGGAGCCGGGCGGGTAGGCGCCGCCGATGGCCCGGTGGAACAGCGGCAGGTTCGGGTCGTTGTTGAGCCGGTCGAAATCGGCCTGGGAGATGCCCGCCGCGAACAGATTGTCGTCATAAGACGGCAGGCTGACCATGGACAGGATCTCGCCGGTCTGCACGTTCTCGACAATCGCCACCCCGGCCCGCGTGCCGCTGCCGGTATGCGAGGCGTCGATGCCCTCCTGCAACAGGTGGGTCACGGTCACTTGCAGCGCGCTGTCGATGGTCAACACCACGTTCTGCCCCGGCACCGGCGGCACGCTACGGATCTCGCGGACTTCGCGCTGGTTGGCGTTGACCTCGATCTGGCTCATGCCCTTCTCGCCGCGCAAGGCCGGTTCCATACTGGCCTCAACGCCCAGCAGGCCCACCTTATCGTCCTTGTCATAGGGCGGCGGGTCCAGACTGCCCTCCGGCGGCAGCGAGGCGGCGTACTGGTCGGGTGGGATGGAGCCGACGTAGCCCAGGATGTGGCTCATGAAGGAGCCGAGCGCGTACTGGCGCACCGGCTCGGACACCACGCTGATCCCCGGCAGATCGAGGTGCGCTTCCTCCACCCGCTGCATGGTCTCAAAGGGGATGTTTTGCTCCACCGTCACCGGGTGGATCGGGTTGTCGTGGTGGGTGATGTAGTTGTACTGCAACTCGTTCATCACCTCGATGCCCGGCCAGTCGTCCTTGTGCGCGGCGATGGCCGCGGCCGTGGCCCCGTCCAGGTCGCTACGCAGCAGGTTGGGCGCTTCCGGCGAGATCTTGCGGGCATCGGCCAGGGTCTTATTGAGTTCGGCCACCGGCACCTTGAGCAGCGCCGCCAGGTCGCTCACCACCCTCGTGGCGACGACGGGATCGGCGAAGAGCTTGTCCGGCTCACCCGTCACCACGGGTTTGGTGTTGAGCAGGATCGCCAGGCGGTCAAACACCGCTTGCTGCTCCGCCGGGTCCTCCGGCAGGTCGGCCTCCGTGGCCGCCACGGAGAAGGCGGGTTGGTTACTGACCAACTGGCGCAGGTTACGGTCG
>JAICKM010000022.1 GCA_025927935.1 Chloroflexia bacterium
AGCTTTGACGGCCAGAGCGGCGCCAGTAATGATGCGCTGGTGATCCAGCCCGACGGCAAGATCGTGACCGGCGGCTACTACTCGACCAGCGAGCCGGACGCGCAGTACTTCGCGCTGGTGCGCCTCAACCCGGACGGTAGCCTGGACAGCAGCTTCGGCACCGACAACATGGTCGCCACGCTGGTGGGCAACGGGGCGCGGGCCAATCTGCACGCGCTGGCGTTGCAGCCCGACGGCAAGATTGTGGCCGGCGGAGCCGGGGGCGGCGGCGAGTTCGCCCTGATCCGCGTCAACCCGGACGGCAGCCTGGACACCGGCTTCGGCGACGGCGGCAAGGTGGCGGAGTTCATCTCGCCTGGCGGCCCCGACTTCATCACCGCGGTGGCGGTGCAAAACGACGGCAAGATCGTGGCCGTGGGCCAGGGATCGCCGAACGGTGGGGGCGACTCCGATTGGGCGGCAGCGCGCTTCAACGCGAACGGCAGCCTGGACCCGGCCTTCGGCACCGGCGGCAAGGTGATCACCACCTTCGTGCCCCTGTGGGAAGACGTGGCGCTGGCCGCGGCTATCCAACCGGACGGCAACATTGTGGCGGCGGGCTATGCGCGAGACCCGCGCGTGTGGAGCAACATGTGGTGGAACACGGCGCTGGTGCGCTACCTGGGCGGCGCAGGCGCCCCGCCGCCGCCGCCCCCGCCACCCCCGCCTCCGCCCGCGGGCTGCACGGTCCCGTTCACCGATATTGCCGGCAACCCGTTCGCCGGGTACATTCAGAACCTGTACTGCCGCCACATCGCCGACGGCTTCGCGGATAACACTTTCCGGCCCTACAGCCAGGCGACGCGCGGCACGCTTGCCAAGTGGGTGGTGCTGAGCCGGGGCTGGGCGCTGGACACGACCGGCGGCCCGCACTTCACCGACGTGCCGGCCAGCGACCCGCTCTACCGCTACATCGAAACGGCCTACCGGCACGGCGTCCTGAGCGGCTACGCGGACCACAGGTTCCGCCCGGCGTCCGGTGTGACCCGCGGGCAGATGAGCAAGATGATCGTCAACGCCATGGGTTGGGTGCCGGTCGCCCCCGCCGCCCCGCACTTCCGGGACGTGACCCCGGCCAACCCGTTCTACAGCCAGATCGAGACGATCTACGCCCACGGCGCGGTCAGCGGATACAACTGCGGCGCGGGTTGCCTGGAGTTCCGCTGGGGCAACGACAACACCCGCGGCCAGTTGACCAAGGTGCTCTCCAACGCGGTCAGCCCGTAAGCCGGCACCGGCACACGCAGCGAAGGGGAACCCCCGGTGGGTTCCCCTTCTTCATGCCCGGCACTTGCCGCCGCCATCTCGGCTTGTGCCGCCCGGCGAAACGTGCTAGGATTCGCTATCTTTGATTCGCGGAGGTTTGTGCTATGCACCGTGTCGCCGTCGCCCTGGTCCTGCTGGTTGTGCTCAGTCTGCTGGGCTGTTCTGTGGCGCCCGCCACGCTGACGCCGGAACCCTTTGTCCAGTTGACCGGCAAAGGCAACACCCGCACTCTGCCCTTCACCCTGGGCACCGGCAACTATGACGTGACCTGGGCGGTGCCGTCCGCCGACGAGCAGGGCGCGTGCCCCATCAGCGGCGTGATCGCGCCGCACGAGCCTGATCCGCCGCTGCACTTCCAGGCCCCCTTCGGCAACGACCAGCCCGCCACCCAAGGCCAGATCACCGGCACGCTGCGCCTGCCGCCCACGCTGCAAGGCTCCTACGACGCCGTGATCACCACCACCTGCGTCTGGACGCTCACCTTCCAACTGGTGCCGTAGCATACCCTTGGCCGGCAGGTGCCAGCGCAACCCGCTGGGCTGGTTGGTCGTATGGATGTGTGCCGGTCGGTTTTTTGTCAGGTTCTTGTGAGGATCACTTTCCCCCAGGGTGTGCTTTAATAATAACAACAGACGCCGACGCCCGCTACCGCTAAATCGCCCTTTCGCCGCGTTGACGCCCCATAACGAGATTACTTGATATAACCGAACGAAGGGATGGGGATGGCAATGTTTGATATGACGAACGCGCAGCGGTCTGACGCCACTGTGGAGACGAATATCGATTCGCAGAACAGCCTCCAGGATCTGGAGGGATTTACCCCGCAAGAAATCGCCCGCCTGACCGCCCTGCGCCAGCAGGTTCAACTGCGTGGACAGCGCGACCGCAACGCCGAAGAAGCCCGGCTCCGCTTCGCGCGCTGGCAGTACGAGCAAGGCTATATCACCGAGTAGTATACAGTTGGCACGCATCGCAACCAGGAGGCCGGCCATGATCAGCAGCCTGTACATTCTGGAGCGCCAGGCGCACGCGGAAACGGTGTATCGGGAAGCAGCGGAGCATCAGCAGCTTGCCCTATCGGCCCGGCGCCACCTGGGCGCCCCGCACACGCGCGTTTTGCTGCGCCTCGGCCCCCTGGTAATCGCCTGGACCACGCGGTAACACGCGCACCCCGTCCTACCGCGCCCCCGGCGCCCACCGATCTTCTTTACCATCCAAGGAGATACTTCTTAATGTACGACGCCATCGTCGTCGGCGCGCGTTGCGCCGGCTCGCCTACCGCCATGCTCCTCGCACGTAAAGGATACCGGGTTCTGGTCGTGGACCGCGCGACCTTCCCCAGCGACACCTTCCGCAACCACGTCCTGCTCTACCCCGCCGTGCGCCAGTTGCAGCGCTGGGGGTTGCTGGATCGCATCGTCGCCACGAACTGCCCGCCGATCCGCCTGTTTACGCAAGATATGGGCGACTTCCCCCTCACCGGCAACGTGCTGGAGACGAACGGTATTGACGCGCTCTATGGCCCGCGCCGCAAATACCTGGACAGCATCCTGGTGGATGCCGCCGTCGAAGCCGGGGCCGAATTGCGCGAAGGCTTTTCGGTGCAGGAACTGCTGCGCGCCGGGGATCGTGTGACCGGCATTCGCGGTCGCACGGCGGCGGGCACCACCGTCACCGAGCAGGCGCGGATCGTCATCGGCGCTGATGGCCTGCATTCGATCGTCGCGCGCCAGGTTGGGGCGCCCACCTACAACGAGCGGCCGGTGCTGACCTGGGCCTACTATAGCTACTGGAGCGACGTGCCCATGCCGGGTGCGGAGTTCTACCGGCACGACGACGAGGCCATGCTGGCCTTCCCGACCAACGACGGGCTGACCTGTGTCGCCGCCTTTGGCCCCATCGAGGACTTCTCCAAGATCCGCACCGACATCGAGGGTAACTTCGAGCGGATGCTGGACGCTTTCCCCGCCTTCACGGAACGCGTGCGCGGCGGGCGGCGGGTCGAGCGCTTCCTGGGCACGGCGGATCTGCCCAACTTTTTCCGCAAACCCCACGGTCCCGGCTGGGCGCTGGTCGGCGACGCGGGCTATCATCGCGATCCCGTGACGGGCACCGGCATCAGCGAAGCCTTCCGCGACGCCGAATTGCTGGCGAATGCGGTGGACGCCGGGTTGAGCGGAGCACAACCGCTCGACGAAGCGTTAGCCGCGTATGAAGCCCAGCGCAACGCCATGGCCGGGCCGGGCTACGAGGCGACCATCCAGGCGGCAACCTTTGGTCCGCTGCCGGTCGAATTGCTCCAACTGCGCGCCGCCCTCGACGGCAATCAAGCCGACACGGATCGCTTCATCGGCGTGTTGACCGGCACCGTATCCGGCGCGGAGTTCTTTGCACCCGAGAATATCGGGCGGATTATGACGACTGCGTATGAGGCGGCCGCGTAAGCCGGTCGCTCGCTAGTGAATTAGGAGACTCTTGTGGACCTGACAATCATCATCATCGCGGTGCTGTTCCTGGTCGGGATGGATTGGCTGGCCGGGTTCCGCAGCTTCGACAGTCGCGACGGCTTTACCGATCCCGCGTGGGAGAGCTACGCCGCGCTGCGCTAAACTTACCCTTACCTCCCTTTTCCCGCGCCCCCTGCTCCGGCTTCTGTCCGGCGCCAGGGGGCGTGTCCATTTATGCGGATTATTCGTTCGGCACCTGCGCGACGGCCAGGGCCAGGGCCACGGCCTGATCCATAGGCAGGGCCTGGCCGCCGCGCCGGGCGGCATTGAGGGTGGTCGCATCCAGCTGCGCGGCGATGGCGGTTTGGGTTTGCTCCCATTCGGCGTGATTGGCCGGCTCGGCCAGCGCGGCGCTGGGGTCGATGGCGTCGTGGATGGCTTCGGCGGCGCCCAGCAAGCGGGCGGCGGTCTCGGCCTCGCCCGACCGGGCGCGGACGGCGGCAAAGCCCGCCAGGCAGTCGCCGATGCTCCAGGTGTAGCCCAATTCCTGGAAGAGGCTCAGGCCGGCGGCAAAATTCGCCGCCGCCTGGCGCAGGTTGCCCTGGTGCAGGGCGATGTAGCCCAGGTTGTGGCGCAGGGCGGCGATGCCCTGCTTATCGCCCGATTCCTGGAAACGGGTCAGGCTCTCGGTATAGAGCGCCGCCGCCCGCTCGTAGTCGCCCTGGCGGCGCGCGACATCGCCGCGGTGATTGAGCGACCAGGCAAGGCGCTGCGCATCGCCCTGATCGCTTGCCAGAGCGGTCGTCTCGGCGAACAGGGCGGCGGCCCGCGTGTTGTCGCCATGGCGATAGGCGGCGTAACCCAGCAGGTGGACCGACTCGGCGATCTCGCGGGGGTCGCCCAGGGCGCGGGCCAGGCCCAGGCTTTCTTCGGCCAGCGTGCAGGCCGTGCTGTAATCGCCTTGCAGCGAGGCGGCATCGGCCAGGGCGCGCAGGAGGACCAGGATGTCGAGCGGGTTGCCCATGCGGCGCAGCAGGGCCAGCGCTTCCTCGAAGCGGGGGCGGGCGCGGCCCTGATCGCGCTGCCGCAGGTCGACCATGCCCAGGTGGTAGAGCGCCCAGGCCAGGGTCCAGGGGTTGCTGACCGTGCGGGCCAGAGCCACACTTTGCTCCAGCAGGGCGCGGGCGGCTTCGATGTCGCCATGTTCGAGAATAACCTGGCCCAGCACCGTCTGCACGCGGGCCATGCCGGCCGGATTCTGTAGTTCCTGCCAGATACCCAGGCTTTCCTCCAACAGGGCGCGGGCCGCCGCGAGATCGCCTTGCCAGTAGGCCAGGTCGCCCGCCCGCGCGAGCGCCTTGGCCCGCGCCGGAGAGCGCACCTGCGCGCCCGGCGCCGCGAGCGCGCGCTGCAACCAGACACGCCCCTCGCCCACATGGCCGTAGGTGTCCCAGAAGGACCCCAGCAGCCCGGCCAGCCGCAGCGCAGTGCCGACCAGGGCGGGATCCTCCAGGCTGGCGGCCAGCGCGGCGCGCAAGTTGTCGTGGTCGCGCTCCAACTGCTGCGCCCACACGGTGCGGTCGGCGCCGGTGAAGTGCTGGTCGGCGGCCTCGGCCAGGGCGAGATAATATTCGCCGTGCCACTGGCGCAGCGCAGCCACTTCCCCGCGCTCGGCCAGGCGCTCCAGCGCAAACTCGCGGATGGTCTCCAGCATGTTCACGCGCGGATTATCGTCGCCGCCCGGCGCTTGCCGCAGCAGGCTCTTGTCCACCAGGGACGCGACGCCGTCCAGCCCATCCACCGGCAGATCGCCGCGCGCATTGCAGACGGCTTCGATGGCCGCCAGCGTCGCGCCACCGACGAAGATGCCCAGGCGCGCGAACAGCACCTGTTCGCCGGGCGGCAGCAGGTCGTAGCTCCAGGCGATGGCGGCGCGCAGCGTTTGCTGGCGGACGGGCAGGTCCGGCGGACCACCGGTGAGCAATGGCAAGCGGCGCTCCAGGCGCATCGACATGGCCTGCGGCGAGAGGAGCTTGACCCGCGCGGCGGCCAGTTCAATTGCCAGCGGCAGCCCGTCGAGCCGGTTGCAGATAGTGGCAATGGCCCCCGCGTTGCCGCCCGTCAGCGCGAAACTGGGCTGCACGGCCCGCGCCCGGTCGACAAAGAGCGTGACGGCAGCGGAGCCGGCCAGGGTATCGAGGTCGGAGGCATGGCGTAGATCGGGCAGGGTCAGCGGCGGGACGGCGAACTGGCGCTCCCCGCGCACGTTGAGCGCCGCCCGGCTCGTGACCAGCACCTTTAGCTCCGGGCAACCTTCCAGCCACTCGACCAGCGGCGGCGCGGCCTCCACCACCTGCTCGAAGTTGTCGAGCACCAGCAGCACTTGCTTGTCGTGCAGGAATTCGATCAGCCGGACCAGTACGGGAGTGTCGCCGGTATCCTTCAAGTCCAGGGCCGTCGCAATCGTCGCCGGCACTAGATCGGGATCGCCGATGGTGCCCAGGGCCACGAAGAACACGCCCCCGGCGAACTGGTCCAGCACCTCGGCGGCGACCTGCACAGCCAGGCGGGTCTTCCCAATGCCGGGCGGCCCGGTCAACGTGAGCAAGCGCACATCGGGGCGGCCCAGCGCGGCGCGCACGGCGGCCACCGCCTGGTCGCGCCCGATCAGCGGGGTCAGGGGCAAGGCGGCGGCGCCAGTCACGGTCCGCACCGGGGCCACGGCGGGCGGATCGGGTGGGGCCGCGTCGGCGGTTGCTGCTCCGGTGCGCGCGAACTGGATAAACGCCGGGCGGTCGTCGGGGGGGATGCCGAGCGCCGCGGCCAGGAGTTCGGCGATCTGCCGGGAGGGCCGGCGCTCGTCGGCCTCGATGCGGCCAATGGTCGCCTCCGCGCAGCCGACCCGTACCGCCAGATCGAACTGGGTCAGGTCCAGGGCTTTGCGGCGTTCGCGGAGCCAGCGCCCGAAGGAGGCGGCGTGATTCATGGCGATACGATACCCTTTGCGCGTCGCGACAGCACGGGTGGGAAGCTTAGCATGATCGGGTTGGGGACTGCACCCGTATTATACTCGATCTTTTGCCGGTAGCGTCAAGTTCTCGCTGGTGAGGTACGGTCCCCATTGCCCGCCGTGCGCCACAGACCCGGTGCTGGGCCGTTGATCTTAGGAGACACGGCAGGGATGCTGGTAGCCGATCTGAACCATCGGTTCGCGCGCCTGGAGTAGCACGGTACGGGGGATCTGCTTTGCCCTGACCGCCCCATGCGATTGGAGAAAGAGAGGACGGAAATGACCCACCTTGCCACGCCGGTCGGCGCGCGTGATCATAGCCAGGGACCCGCGGGTGCGCCGGTCACTCTGCTGGTGTATGGGGATTACGAGTGCCCGTATACGCGCAAGGCACTGCTAGTGGTGCGGCAACTGCGCGAACAGCCAGGGGACGGATTGCGCT
Organism: Chloroflexia bacterium; assembly: GCA_025927935.1. The sequence continues at coordinate 7,205 of JAICKM010000022.1, forward strand.
TCGTGTTCCGCAACTTTCCCCTCACCGAGATCCACCCGCACGCCTTGCACGCCCCCAGGCCGCGGAAGCCGCCGCGGCTCAGGGCCAGGATCAGTTCTGGGCGATGCATACCTATCTCTTCGCGCACCAGCAGGCCCTGGAAGATGCCGACCTCCGGCAGTATGCGGCGCTGCTGGGGTTGGACACCGCGCGATTCGCGCAGGACATGGCCGGACGCCCGGCCATGTCCCGCATCGACGAGGATATCGACAGCGGGCTACAGAGCGGAGTGGAGGGCACCCCTACCATCTTCATCAATGGCACGCGCCACGACGGCTCCTGGGAGCTAGGCCCGCTCCTGGCCGTGATGGAGCGCGCCGCCAGGCATTAGCGTCGCTCCCAGCAGGCTACGGCATAGATGATGCTGCGTCCGCTTGCGATAACCCGTGCGCAGGCACACAGCCCGCAGCCCTTCGGCGCCGGCAGGGTTGCCGCGCCGCATGCGGGATCGGGACGATGAAAGGACGGCACTATATGGACACTGTGGCACTTCTGCGGGAACAACTAACAGACGCGCACCGCCTCCTCGAAGCGGTCATGGAGGACGTTACGCCTGAAATGGCGCATTGGATTCCACCCGGCCAGGCCAATCCGGTGGCGGCCACCTATGCGCATGTGGTCTTGACCGAAGACCGGATTATCAACGGGGCGATCCAGCGCGGCACGCCCTTGTACGATAGCGCCTGGGCGGGCAAGACCGGGCTGAGCGAGTTGATGCCTTCCCACGGCGAAGCATGGAAGGATTATGCGAACTGGACCCGGCGGCTTCGGGTGGACTTGCCGGCTCTACGCGCCTATGCCGCTGCCGTCTACGCTGCCAGTGATGCCTACCTGGCGGGGCTTACGCCCGACGAGATCGCCCGGGCCAGGGATCTGTCTGGCGTGGGCCTGGGCCAGGTCACGCTAGCCTGGATATTGAGCCGGGAAGTGATCGGCCATACGGACAACATCACCGGGGAGATTTCGTGCCTGAAAGGTCTGCAAGGCCGGAAAGGCTATCCAACCTAGAGATTAGGGCATCGCCGGTTCGCCGGTTGGTCGCGGCCATAAGGAGCTAGTAATGACCGACCCCAGGACAGTGCCGGCCCTTGCACAGGGTACGGGCGGGGGCAGCGGCGGAGACGTATGGCCGAGCCTGCCATATGCCGCCTGGCGTGATACGTATGAAACGCTGCATATGTGGACCCAGATCGCCGGCAAGATCCGGCTGGCCCTCAGCCCGATGATCAATCACTGGTGGCAGGTAACGCTCTACGTCACCCCCCGCGGGCTAACCACATCCCCTATCCCATACGACACACGCACCTTCGAGATCCAGTTCGACTTCGTCGATCACCACCTCACCGTCAATACCAGCGACGGCACGACCCGCTATATGGGGCTGTATCCGCGCACGGTGGCCGACTTTTACCAGGAACTCATGTCTATGCTGCGGGCGCTGGGCATCGACGTGCAGATCAACACCACGCCGCAGGAAGTACCTAATCCCATCGCGTGTAACCTTGATACGGTGCACGCCTCCTACGATGAAGACTACGCCAACCGCGTCTGGCGCATTCTGGTGCAGACGGATCGGGTCTTCAAGGAGTTCCGGGGACGCTTTCTGGGCAAGTGTAGCCCGGTGCACTTTTTCTGGGGCAGCTTCGATCTGGCCGTGACCCGCTTCTCCGGGCGCCGGGCCCCGCCGCGACCGGGGGCCGACCATATCCAGCGCGAAGCGTACTCGCATGAGTGTAGCAGCGCCGGGTTCTGGCCGGGCAGTGGGAGCCTGCTCGCGCCGGCCTACTACGCTTATATCGTGCCCGCGCCGGCCGGCCTGTCCCAGGCGGCCATCCATCCCGACCGCGCCTATTACGACCCGCAAATGGGGGAGTTTTTGTTGCTGTACGATGATGTCCGCCACGCCGCGGATCCGCGAGCGACGTTGCTCGACTTTCTACAAAGCACCTACGCGGCGGGCGCCGATCTGGGCGGGTGGGATCGGCGGGCGCTGGAGCGGTAGGCCGGTGGCGGTATCGGCATATGCTCGCGCAATCAAGAACCAACGGCTATGGGATTGCGCGGGCCTGCCCGCCATGACCCCGAATGAGGCAAACGAGGCAACACGATGCTTGCTGTGAAAGACGAGGATATCACTCGCTATTTGGCGAACTGGCAGGACGAGGTGGACAGCGCGGCCCTCTACCGGGCCGTGGCCGCCGCCGAGTCGAATCCGCAGCTTGCGGATGTATATCGCAAACTCGCCGCTGCCGAAGAGCAGCACGCTGCTTACTGGGAAGGCAAGCTGCGTGCTGCGGGCGGGCCGGTGCCGCCGCGCCGGATCGGCTGGCGCACGCGGGTGCTGGCGAGGCTGGCCCAACGCTTCGGCCCGCAGTTCGTGCTGCCGACCATCAACCAGATGGAACAGGCTGACGTGTCGAGCTACGACAGCCAGCCCGAGGCGGCCCACACGGCCATGCCCGGCGAGGAACGTTCGCACGCCCGCCTGCTGCGCACCATCACGGGCGGCCTGGAGGGCAGCGCGGTGGCCCAGTTAGAGGGCCGGCACCGGGCCACCAGCGGCAACGCCCTGCGCGCCGCCGTGCTGGGCGCGAACGACGGCCTGCTCTCCAACTTCAGCCTGGTCATGGGCGTAGCCGGCGCGCAGTTGGCCGGGCAGGCCATCCTGATCACCGGGCTGGCTGGCCTGCTGGCGGGGGCGGGGTCGATGGCGATGGGCGAGTGGATCTCGGTGCAAAGCTCGCGCGAACTCTACACCCGCCAGATCCGGGTCGAGGCGGCCGAGATCGCCGAGGTTCCCGACGAGGAAGAGGAGGAGCTGGCCCTGATCTACCAGGCCAAGGGCCTACCCGAAACCCAGGCCCGGTCCATGGCCGCGCGCATCATGGCCGATCAGGCCACAGCGCTCGATACCCTCTCGCGCGAAGAGCTGGGCATTGACCCGCAAGAACTGGGCGGCTCGGCCTACGAGGCAGCGATCACGTCGTTCGTGTTGTTCGCCATCGGCGCAATCGTGCCCGTGGCGCCGTTCATCTTCCTGGCGGGGTGGCTCGCCGTCGTAACCAGTGCGGTCCTGAGCGCCCTGGCCCTCTTCGGCATCGGTGCGGCCATCACTCTGATGACCGGGCGGAGCGTCCTCCTCTCCGGCACGCGGCAGGTGGTCATCGGCGGCGCGGCTGCCGCTCTCACCTACGCGCTGGGCACGCTCCTGGGCGTCGCCATCCACGGGTAGCCCCGCCGCGCTCCGCGAGCGGCGGGCATCTACGCGTCCATGCGCAATTCTTCGAGGTCGAGTTCCCGCTCGATGTCCCGCCAGACCGCGTCGTCGATCTCGCCGCGCTCGCGCAAGCCCAACACGGCGTCGCGTTCCGCATCGATCACCGCCCGGCGGATCAGGTGATGTTCCAATAGTTCCCGGTCCGCCGGATTCTCCCCATCGGCGTCCGCGGGCGGGTCTCCTAGATGGCTGGCGCGATGATCATACTGGGCGCGCAGCGCGTTGATCAGCGGCAGGTGCGTAGGCCACTGGCCGGCCAGTTGGTCAATGCGCGCCAGGGCGGCCTCGGTCACGGTGCGCCGGGCCCGGAGTTCCTGTTGCGCCGGGCCGCTGCCGTCCGCGGCCACGCCCAGCGTGCGGATGAGCAAGGGCAATGAGAGGCCCTGCCCCACCAACGTGACCAGGATCACCAGAAAGGTCAGGAAAATCAGCGAGGCGCGTTCGGGCGTGGTCGCCGGCAAGGCGAGGGCCGCCGCCAGCGAGACCACGCCGCGCATACCGGCCCAACCAGCGACCAGGGTCTCTTGCGGGTGCGGCGGATCGGGGGGCGGCTGTCCGCGGCGGGCTTTGCGCCGGTCGAGCCACCAGCGCAGGTAGCTGTCCGCGAAGACCCACGCCATGCGCACTACGATCAGCGCGAGGCTCACAAGCAGGCCGATGCCGACGAGCGAGATCAGCGACCGCCCTATCAGGGCGGGTAAGATCACCGAGAGTTGCAGCCCGATGAGGATGAAAACCAGGCCGTTGAGTACAAAATCCACCATCTGCCATACCGCGCGCCCGCTGAGCCGTGTTTCCGATCCCGTGATGTATGGGGCGCGCCAGCCCACGTACAGCCCGGCGGCGACGGTCGCCAGCACGCCGGAGAGGCCGAGTTGCTCCGCCGGGAGGTAGGCCGCGAACGGCGTGAGCAGCGTGAGGGCGATTTCCACCGAGGGGTCGGTGATGCGCCGGCGCAACGCGGCGACGAGGACGGCCACCCCCAGCCCGACCAGCACCCCGCCGATGCCGACTACGAGGAAGCGAACACTCACTTCCCCTAACGAGAAGGCGACGGCCATGGCCCCCACCGCGGCGCGGTACGTGACCAGGGCCGTCGCATCATTGACCAGGCTCTCGCCCTCCAGCAGGGTGACGATGTGGCGCGGGACGCCCAGCCCGCGGAAGACGGCCACCGCCGCGACAGCGTCGGGCGGCGAGACGATCGCTCCGAAGGCGAAGGCTGCCGCCCAGCCCACGCCCGGCAGTAAGGTGTTCAGCAGCACGGCCACCACGGCGGTTGTGACCAGGACCAGCCCGACGGCGAGGGAGAGGATGGGCCGCAGCAGCACGCGGAAATCGCGGATGGATGTGCTGACGGCGGCGCTGTAGAGCAGCGGCGGCAGGAAGAGCAGCAGGGCGAGGTTCGGGTCGAGCGGGATGTCGGGCACGACGGGGAGCAGCGCCAGGATCACCCCGGCCAGCACCAGCAGGATCGGGTAGGGCACACGCAGCTTGCGGGCAATGGGGGTCAGCGCCGTCACCACGACCAGCAGCGCGAGAACCAGCTCTATTTCATGCAACGCAGCGCTCCTCTATGACCGTGTGGCAGGGGGCTATTAGCCGGGCCGGCCTGGACGCGGACGGCACCAGTGGGATCTAAAATCCTCCTGGGCTACAACGGCAGGGACCGCCAGGATACGACGTTAGCGACGGCGGATTGGCTCCGGCGCGGGTCAGGGAGCGGGGCGTCGCACCTCGCGCTGGGTCTGGTCCAGCGAACGGGTGCGACCGAGGTCATAGGCGGTATTAAAGGCGGCCAGGCCCAGGGTGTGCCGCACGGCGGCCAGGGTGCGCTCGTGATCGACGCGATCCGTGTCGTCGAGTATGCGCCCGCCGGATTCGAGCAGCGCCTGAGCAGTGCCGAGCAGCTCGGCGGCTTGTCCCGGCTGGCCCAGGGCGCAGCGTGCCCAGGCCAATCCGATCAGGCTCAAGCCGCTCAGGTGGATGTTGCCTAATTCCACCGTCACGGTCAGGCTTTCCAGGAAGCAGTCCTCCGCGGTGTACGGGTCATCGCGCGTCACGAAGCCCAGGTTCGCCAGGGCGACGGCAATATAGCGCTTGTTGCCCAACTCGCGCGCGAGCTTGAGGGCCTCACGGTAAAAGGTGGCTGCCTGGCGGTCGGCGGCGCGCCAGCGGGCCATTTCGCCCATACCGATCAGCATGGTGGTCAGGATCCAGCGGTCGCCCACGGTCCGTGCGACGGCCAGGCTCTCGTCTAGCAGCGCCTGGTCGCGGGCGGCATCGCCCAACCCCGACATGGCCGAGGCCAGCTGGCGCAGCGCTAGCGCCAACCCCCAGGGGTCGGGCAAGGCCCGGCAGACGGCCACGCTCTCCTCGGCCCGGCGGCGCGCGCCGTGGTAATCCCCTTGATCGAGAGCGGCGCGGGCCAGGAAGATCAGCGCGTGGGCGCCTGCGCGGGGATCGCCGCAGGCCCCGGCCACGGCCACGCTCTCCTCCAGGTAGCCCCAGCCTTTCGCCCCATCACCTTGCAGCCAGGCCAGCACGCCCGCGCCGCAGAGCGCCCGCGCCTGGGCCTGCCGCAGATGGGCCCGGCTGACGCGGGCCAGGGCGCGTTCCAGGTAGGCGCGGCCCTCGCGCCAGTAGCCGCGCAATTGCCAGAACCACCAGAGCGCGCCGGCCAGGCGTAACTCGGCGTCGCTGCCGGTGGGGCTGTCGTGGAACCAATCGAGCGCTGCCCGGATGTTGGCGTGTTCGGCTTCGAGGCGCGCGATGGCCGCCAACTGCTCCGCGCCGCGCACGGCGGGTTCCTCGGCCTCGGCCAGGGCCAGGTAATACGCGGCGTGCCGCGCTCGGAGATCGGCTCGCTCGCCGCTCGCCTCCAGGCGGTCAGCGGCGTACTCGCGGATCGTCTCCAGCATGCTGAAGCGCCGCTCCTGGTCCCCGGCGGCATCCTGGCGGACCAGGCTTTTATCCACCAGTCGGGCCAGCCCATCCAGCGCATCCACGGGCGCCGGGGTGTCCTGGCAGACCGCCGCCACGGCCTCCGCAGTACCGCCGCCCGCGAACACGGCCAACCGGGCGAACAGGGTCTGGGCCGCGGGGTCCAGCAGATCGTAGCTCCACTCCAGCGCGGCGCGCAACGTCTGATGCCGCACCGGCAGGTCGCGCGCCCCGGTCGTCAGCAGGTGGAGCCTGCCGGTCAGGCGGGCCAGCAGCGCCGCGCTGGAGAGCGTCTTGATGCGCGCGGCGGCTAACTCGATGGCGAGCGGCAGGCCGTCGAGCCGGGCGCAAATCTCGGCCACGGCGGCAGCGTTCTCGTCCGTGACCGCGAAGTCGGGCTTGACCTCCAGCGCCCTCGCCAGGAACAGGCGCACCGCCGGCACCTGGCTCAGCACGGCGGGCGGGGGCAGGCGCTGCCGATCGGGCAACGCCAGCGGTGGCACGGCGAATTCATTCTCGCCGCGCAGCCGGAGCGCTTCCCGGCTGGTCACCAGCACTTGGAGACCAGGCGCCGCAGCCAGCAAGGCGGCCACTTGGGGCGCGGCTTCGATCACTTGCTCGAAATTATCCAGCAGCAGCAGCAGGCGGCGATCCCGCAGGTAGCGCTGGAGATCGGCGATGAGCGCGGCGCCGCGGCTCTCGCCCACGCCCAGCGCCTGGGCAATGGCCGGGACCACTCCGCCGGGGTGGGTGACGGCCGCCAGCGCCACGAACGTGACGCCGTCGCCCGCGTCGCCCAGGTATTCGGCGGCCACCTGGAGTCCCAGGCGCGTCTTGCCGACCCCCGCCGGGCCGATGAGCGTCACCAGGCGCGTACCAGCGCCCTGCAAGAGCGCACGCACGGCGGCCACTTCCCCCTCCCGCCCGATGATCGGCGTCAGTGGGACGGGGAGGTTGGGGCGGGCATCCGGCGCCGCGGCATGGCGGCGCAACCGGTGGGCCAGCGCCGCGAACTGCGCCTGCTCCGGTCCGTCGAGGCGCAAGGCCGCGCCCAGGAGTTGTACAGTGTCTTTGCGCGGCGTCTGGTTGATGCCGCGCTCCAGATCGCTGATGGCGCGGGTGCTGACCCCCGCCGCCCGCGCCAGTTCCTGCTGGGTCAATTCCGCCGCCAACCGATAGCGCTTGAGCAGATCGCCGAACTCTGTGCGGGAATGTGTGCGCATAGGGCCACATCCGTGGGTGAGGGTGGTGTTGGCTTGTGTTCAGGTATCGTGCGGTGCCGGCAGATGGATTGCGGGTTTGGTTTTACCCACCTGCCCCGGTTGCGGCAACCGCTAAAGATGTGGATGGAAATGTGAGTCGCCCGGTGGCTTTTTGAACCCCGGCTAGTATATTCTAGTATATACTACACTTTATACTACCATCAACCGGGGGTAACCGGATCACGGCGTTTCCGGTGAACCGCGTGGTAGTCCATCCATTGCGCCGTAAGCTCCTTAACCAACCGGCACCAACCAAGAGCGATTCCAATCCATACTGCCCGGAGGTCTTGCATGCACCGGTATCCGACCCATCGGATAACGACGCGGCTGCCGTCTGCGCTACGCGGCGCCCGCCGCGCCAATCCGATTTCGCACCCTGGGGCGATACCGGGCGGGCAGATCTATTCCTGTGTCGTCTGCGGCCATTGTGCCGGGACGACGCAGCAGAGCCGGGGTCCACCGTCCGGCCCGCACGCATCTGGCCCGCGTCATACATGCCGGGTGCGGATTCAAGTATTCTCGGTCGATCTAAAATTCTTGCGCATAGATCAGGCCGGCTGAGGGATCGGGGTACGTTGGGGAGCGTGCCCTCCATTCCTCAGCCGGCCTGGTCTCTTTTTATTGTCGTGCGATTGCCCCGACCGGCGCCGCGCCGGGCGTCCTTACGCCTGGCTGTGTGCGGTCGCGCTGCCGAACACCCGCAGCATGGCCGCCACGATGTCGGGGTCAAACTGCTGCCCCGCGCCCTGCGCCACGATGTCGAGCGCCACCGGGAAGGCCCGCCGCGGCTGGTAGGGCCGGTCCATGCAGATGGCGTCCAGCGCGTCGGCCACGGCGATGATGCGCGCCGGCAGCGGGATGTCCGCCCCGCGCAGCCCGTCGGGATAGCCGCTGCCGTCCCACTGTTCGTGATGGTGGCGCACGCCCAGGTGCACCGGCAGCAGGCCCGGCCCCGCGGGCAGTAGCGCCGCGCCGAGCGTCGGGTGCAGGCGCATACGTTGCTGCTCACCTGGCGTCAGAGCGCCGGGCTTGCCCAGGATGGCCGCCGGGAGCGCCAGCTTGCCCAGGTCATGGAGCAGGCCGGCCAGGTAAATCTGCGCGCGGTCGATCTCCAGCGCGCCGCCGATGCGGATGGCAAACCACGCCACGCGCTGCCCGTGGTGCCAGACGGCCGGTTCCTCCACCGCCAGTGCGCGCAGCAGGCGCGCGATGCGCACGGGCGAGGCTTCCGCCGGGAGCTGGTTGGTGATGGCCCAGCGGCGTTTCACCTCATCGCGCATTTGTTGCTCCATATTGTAGATGTTGGGAATCATGGCTCTATGATCATCCTTCGCTTCCGGCAAGGAATGCGCGGGCCGCCTCGTGCTGCGGCCCGCCGGTGATAGCTTGGTCAGGGACCGGGCGACCCGATCCTTATCTTTCCCTGATGCCTCTATTAGAGCACAGAATCGGCCAATTCGATCTCGACAAAAAGCTGACAAAAAAGCGGACAGAAAGCGCCGTCGGGCGTGACATATCAATGTGGAGATCGGGGTGGAGGGTACGCGAAATTACCGAGTGCGCCTTCGCGGGTAAGTTGTCGCTCTGCGCGCCGCGCAGAGTCTCGTCGCGTGGGAGTGGGAGACAGATGCTGAACGCAGTGAAGCATGACAAGGACCGGGTGTCACTCTGCGCGGCGCGCAGAGTCTCGGCGTTTGCGCTACAAGACGGCGATTCTTGGCTGCGCTCAGAATGACGGATGCCGGGGGCAATCCCGCTGAGGCGCGGCGGGGAGAGACCACGGGCCAGGAGCCGGGCGGAAAGCGGACACGCCGAAATCCCGGCCCCCTCTGGCGCGTTGCGCGGGGTGGGGCCGGGGCGGCGGGTTCGCGGGCAGCGGTGGGGCGCTAGCTGCTGATCTGCTTGCTCAGCAGGATCGCTTCGGCGATGGCCTTCATCGGCTTGCGCGTGTTCATGCTGGCCTTCTGGATGCGGCTGAAGGCTTCTTCCTCGCTGAGGTGAAGCTGGTTCATCAGCACGCCCTTGGCCCGCTCGACCAGCTTGCGCGTATCGAGCTGGTCGCGCAGATCTTGCGCCTCGCGCGCCAGTTCCTGGAACTCGCGGAAGCGGGCCAGCGTAACCTCAATGGCTGGGCGCAACTCGCCCTCGCTGAAGGGCTTGAGCAGATACCCGCCCACGCCAGCTTCGGTGGCGCGCTGCACCAGTTCCATGTCGCTGAAGGCGGTCAACAGCAGCACGGGCGCCAGGCGCTCCGCGGTCAGGGTGGCGGCAGCGTCGATGCCGTCTTTATCGCCGGCCATGCGCACGTCCATGATCACGAGATCCGGGCGCACCGAGCGGGCGGTGTTGATGCCACTCTGCGCGTCGCCGGCCTCGCCGACCACGAGATAGCCCATGCGCTGGAGCAGATCGCGCAGGTCCATGCGGATCAGCGAGTCGTCGTCTACAATGATGATACGGGTCTGGGCCATAGGGTTCACTCCTGCTTTCAAGCCGGCCACGGTACATGGCGGTTTGTCGGTTTCTCCCGGCCCGCGCTTCCGGCGTTGGAGCAGGTCCCAGGAAACAAACAGCCCACAGCCACTCCTCGTCCACGAGGCGACTGCGGGCATCGTTGCATGCAAGCTCTGTGACGTGGAATATACACGATGGCTGCTCGCATGTCAATGGACGACCGCGATTTGGCCCGCCGGCACCGGCACGGGCGGCGAGTCCAGGTTGGCGCCGGATAGTTGCATGTTCGCTTGCCGCGCGGCATCCTGGGCGCAGGTTTGCAGCGTATGTTCGAGCACGGCGATGCCGCGCAGGTATTCGGCCAGGACGATATGCTCGTCCGGCGTGTGGTCCAGCGCGGCGTCGCCCGGCCCATAGGCCAGCGCCGGGCAGCCCCAGGCCGGGGCTACCAGGTTCAGGTCGGCGGTGCCGGTCTTGACCAGGAAGCGCGGCGTCCCGCCCTGCGCGCGGATGGCCCGCGCCAGCGCCCGGTGCAGCGGCGTGGTGCGCGGCCCGGACCAGGCTGCCGTACCGCCCAGCACGTTAGTCTCGCATCCGGGCGCCTGCTCGCGCAGCCAGGCGGTCGCCGCGCCGGGCGGCAGATCGAGCGGCAGGCGCAGGTTGACCTGCAACTCAGCCCAGTCGGCGCAGCCGTCGCCGCCGCTGTGGATGCCGACCAGCGCGGGCAGCAGTTGGTCGAAGGCGCGGCTGCGCCCCTGGTTGAAGGCGGCGGCCCCGGTGCTGATTTGCGCCCAGACGGTGCAGGCGCGCTCGGCGGCGGTGGCCGCGGCGTGGGCGCTGTGGCGGGCGCCCTGCTCCAGGCGCAACGTCGCCCGTAGCGTCCCCTTGTAGCCCAGGGTGATGCCGTCCCAGCCGCTCGGTTCGCCGACGATGCAGAGATCGGGCCGATAGCGCGGCAGCACATGGTGCGCGCCGCGCGAGGACGGCGTCTCCTCCTCCACACAGCCGATCACCACGACGCGCAGCGGTAGCGCCCCCGCCCGGTGCAGGCGCGCAGCGGCGGCGATGAAGGCGGCCTATGGCCCCTTCGCATCCACCGCGCCGCGCCCGTAGAGCCGGCCGTCCGCCACGCGCACCGGGATCGCTCCCGGCACGGTGTCCATGTGCCCCAGCAGCACCACCGTTTGCGGGCCTTGGCCGATGCTGCCCACGGCGTTCCCGGCCCCATCTACGGCGGCCTCGAAGCCGAGTTCCGCCATGCGCCGCACCAGGAACGCGGCCAGCGCCCCTTCGTCGCCCGATACGCTGGGGCTGCGCAGCATCGCCTCCAGCAGCGCGATTGCTTCGCCGTCGTTCATGCCGCCTCCCGTGTGAGGACCGACGCCAGCGCCTCGACCGCCTGGTCTAGTTCCTCATAGCTGATGATCAGCGGCGGCAGCAGGCGGATGACCGTGGGTCCCGCGTTCAGCGCCAGCACGCCCGCATCCTGAAGCGCCTGGAGCACGGGGACCACCCGCTCGCGCAACTCGATGCCCACCAGCAAGCCCATGCCACGCACTTCGCGGATGCGGCGGCTGCGGATGGCCTGGAGCCGCTCCCGCAGATAGGCGCCCTTGGCGGCGGCCTGGGCCGGCAGATCCTCCGCGCGCAGCACGCGCAGGGTGGCGCGCGCCGCCGCGCAGGCCAGCGGGTTGCCGCCGAAAGTCGCGCCGTGCACGCCCACCGTGAGCGCGGCTACGCGCCGCCCCAGCGCCACCGCGCCCATCGGGAACCCGCCCGCGATACCCTTGGCGAGGCAGAGCAGGTCCGGCTCCAGGTCATAGTGCTCGACGGCAAAGAAGCGCCCGGTGCGCCCGAAGCCGGTCTGCACCTCGTCGACGATCAGCAGCGCGCCGCGCTCGCGGCAGAGGCGTTGCGCGCCTTGCAAGAACGCAGCGCTGCCGGGCACCACGCCGCCCTCGCCCTGCACGATCTCCAGCACCACCGCGCCCACATCGTCCGTCACCGCCGCCTCCAGCGCGGGCAGGTCGTTGTAGGGTACGTGGCGGAAGCCGGGCACCAGCGGCGCGAACGGATCGCGATACTGCGGCTTCCAGGTGGCGCTGAGCGCGCCCATCGTCCGCCCGTGGAAGCCGTGCGTGGCGGCCACCACACCCGGTCGCCCGGTAGTCAGGCGGGCAAACTTCAGCGCCGCTTCGACGGCTTCGGTGCCGGAGTTGCAGAGGAAAACGCGATCTAGCCCGGCGGGCAGCACGGCGGCCAGTTCGTCCAGCAACAGCGCGCGCTGGTCGTTGGCGAAGATGCCGGGGCAACTGATCAGCGTCTCGGCCTGTACCCGGATGGCGGCGACCACCGCAGGGTGGCAGTGGCCCAGGCTCGCCACGCCGTAAGCTGCCGTGCAATCGACGTAGGCACGGCCCGCCGCGTCCCAGACGGTGGCCCCCGCGCCGCGCACCCAGGTGATGCCGCGCAGGCCGTACACGCCCGCACCGTGGTCGTTTTCCAGCCGCAGATAGTCTATCGTGGTCTCGATCATGACGCGATCCTTTCGCTTTCGATGACGGTGCCTTCGCCGCTCAGCGCGGCCCGCAGCGGGTGGGCGATGCGCCCGTCGGCGATTATCACGCGGGGCACGCCCGCGTCGAGTGCCTCGGCGGCGCCCAGCAATTTTTTCCGCATGCGACCCGCCGCCACCCCGGCTACCTCGTCCAGCGCCGCCCGCCCGATATGGCGGATCAGCGTGCTTTCGTCGGGATAGGCGCGCAGCAGACCGGGTACGTTGGTCAGCAGCACCAGGGCTTCCGCGCCCAGCGCCCCGGCCAGCGCTGCGGCGCCCCGGTCGCCGTCGATGTTCAGCATCTCCCCCACCGGGCTGATCGCCAGCGGGGCCAGCACCGGCACGTACCCGGCGTCGAGCAGCGTGTGTAGCAGGGCGACGTTGATGCCGGTGGGCGTGCCGGTCCAGTCGTCGCGGATGATGCGCTGCCGTCCATCCTCGATCACGCGGATCGCGTCTTTGCGGCGAGCCTCGATCAACCGCCCGTCGATGCCCGACAGCCCGACCGCCGGGACGCCCGCCGCTTGCAGCCCGGCCACCAGCCGCCGGTTGATCGCCGCCGTCGCCATGACGAAGATCTCCAGCGTGCGCGGGTCCGTGACCCGGCTGGTGTGGCCGGAGACCGAGGTGACGAAGCGCGGCGGGTGGCCCAGCGCATCCGCGAGCCGGTTGGTCTCGTCGGAGCCGCCGTGGATCAGCACTACCTGCTGACCCGCCGCCTGGAGGGCGGCCAGGTCGGCGCAAATCGCCGCCGCACTGACATCGGCGGCGCCCCCCATCTTCACGACATACATCGCTGCTGTCCTCCTCTCTACGAACGGAGATTCTTCGCTGCGCTCAGAATGACCGTTGAGGTTTGTCACTCTTCGCTCCGCTCAGAGTCTCGTCGTTTGGGCACCGAGACGGAGATTCTGCGCTGCGCTCAGAATGACAAGTTCTGGTTGGCGGGCTGCTAGACCGGGTGCAGGCCGGGGAAGCCCAACCCGGCGTTCTCCGCGAAGCCGCACATCAGG
>JAICKM010000522.1 GCA_025927935.1 Chloroflexia bacterium
CTGCCCAGGATCTCCGCGTCCGGTGTGCCGGGGCGCACCAGCAGGGCAGTGTTCTCGTCGATGCCGATGCCGACCGCCGTGGGGTGCTCGGCGATGGCGGCGACGAGGCGGGGAAAGCGTCCGCGCCGGCCAAAATGGGTGTCAATCAGCATATCGCTGCCGGTCAAGCCGAAGCCGGGGTGCAGGCGGATTTCGCCGGGTTTCACCTCGCCTGAGCCGCCGCCCCGCGCGATCATCGGGTGGCCGATGGCCGTGGCCCCGGCGCTGGTGCCGCCGACCACCGCGCCCTCCTGGTAGGCGTAGCGCATGGCGTCGCCCACGGGCGTGCCCTGGAGGATATCGACCAGGTCGACCTGGTCGCCTCCAGTCATCCAGATGCCCGCCGCGTGCGCGACCAGGGCGGCCACGCCCGGATCGGACGCCTGCTCGCGGGTCGCCAGCGGCGGCATGTGGATGAGATGATCGGGCCAGCCCAGTTCGCGGAAGATGCGCCAGTATTCGCCGCCGAGCGCCTCCGGGTGCCCGGTGGCCGAGGTGATGATCACCTGGTCGCGGCGGCCCGGCGCCTGGTCGCAGAGCTGGAGATAGGTGCGTAACAGGCGCAGTTCTTTATCCAGGCGCTCCGACCCGCCGACGATCAACAGGTAGCCTCTGGGCGGGGCGCTAAAGCCGCCCGGTTGCTCCTGCGGTTCCACTAGAGATTATCCTCGCCATCCGTGTAGCGGGCGGGACTACCGTTGCCCTGGGTCTGGGGTGCGCCGTTATTCAGCACCGTGGTGCGGGCCAGGGGCAGGGCCTGGCGGCTATGCACCGGGTGGACGGCGCGCAACGATTCGGGCACCGGATCCACGCGCGCCGGGCCGGGCGCGGGACCCAGCGTGCAGGCCAGCCCGCTGCCTCCGGCGGCCGCCTCGGCGGCGTAAGCGCGCACCAGGTCGATGCTGCCCTGCACCCGGTCGATAAAGGCTACCACCAGATCGCCCGGCGCAGCCATGTCCATCGCCGCCCGAATCGCTTCGGCTTCGTCGGCGATAACGGCCAGCGGCACGCCGGGCCGGTAGTCCTCGATGGTCTGCCGGATCAAGCCGGCCACCTCGCCGGGTTCACGCCCGCGCAGGTCGTCGTCTTCGCGGATAATGATCGCATCGAATGTCTCGGCGGCGATGCGCGCCAGTTCGCCGATGTCGGCATCGCGGCGGTCGCCCGGCGCAGCGACGACGCCGATGGCCCGGCGGGGCGCCAGGGCGCGCACGGCGTTCTGGATGGCGCGCAAGGCGTGCGGGTTGTGCCCGTAGTCGAGAATAACCTGGGCCTGGCCGATCTGGAAGATGTTGAAGCGGCCCGGCGCCGTCTGCGTATCGGGCTGGAAGGTGCGCAGGCCCAGGCGAATGGCATCGAGCGGGCAGTCCGCGCCCCAGCAGGCCCCCGCAGCGGCCATCGCATTAACGGCCTGAAAGCCGATCTTGCCGCCCATTGTGGCGGGCACCTCGGCCACGTCGAGCAACAACGTTTCCTTCGCCCCTTCGGCCAGCGTGATCATGCTGCCGCGCAAGAATACCGCCTTGCCACCGGCGGCCAGGTGGCGCGACAGGACGGGGCCGCGCGGGTCGGTGCCAAAAAAGATCACCCGTTCCTTGGTCGCGTCGGCCATGCGTGCGACGAGGCGATCCTCGGCATTCAACACGGCGCACCCGCCGGCGATGATGCTTTCCACGATCACCTGCTTCACGTCGGCCAGCCGTTCCGGGCTGTCGATGCCGTCCAGGCCCAGGTGGTCGTTGCTGATATTGGTGACGACGGCGACCTGGCAGCGGTCCCAGCCCAGGCCGGAGCGCAAGATGCCGCCGCGCGCCGTTTCGAGCACGGCCACCTCGACATCCGGGTGTTGCAACACGGCTTCGGCGCTACGCGGCCCGCTGCAATCGCCCGCCACGCTCATGCGACCGCCAAAGTAGATGCCGTCGGTGGTCGTCATGCCCACGAACTTGTGCATCGTCGCGTAGACGGCGGCGATCATGCGCGTGACGGTGGTCTTGCCGTTGGTGCCGGTGATGGCGAGCAGGGGCACGCGGGCGTGGGTGCCCGGCGCGAAGAGCATGTCCATGACCGCTTCGCCCACCGGTTGGCCTTTGCCTTCCGACGGATAGAGGTGCATGCGCAGGCCGGGCGCGGCGTTCACTTCGACAATGCCGCCGCCGTGATCGAGCATCGAGTGGCGGATGTTGCGCGTGACCACATCGACGCCGGCAATGTCGAGACCAATCGTGCGGGCGGCCAGTTCGGCGATGGCGCAGTTGTCGGGGTGAACCTCGTCGGTCACATCGGTGGCCGTGCCGCCGGTGCTGAGATTGCTGTTGTCGCGCAATAGCACGACCTGGCCCGCCGCGGGCACACTTTCCCAGGTCAGGTCCTGCTTGGTCAGCGTGAGTTCGGCGGCTTCATCGCAGCGGATACGGGTCATTGCCGCGCCGTGCCCGGCCCCGCGCCGCGGGTCCTCGTTGACCAGTTCCACCAGGCGGCGGACATTGTCGCGCCCGTTGCCGACCACCTGGGCGGGGCGGCGCAGGGCAGCGGCCACCAGTTTGCCGTTGACCACCAGCAAGCGGTAGTCGTTGCCGGGATAGTAGCTCTCGACGATGACTCGGCGGTCATATTCCAGCGCCAGCCGGGTGGCCGTTTCCACCTGTTCGCGAGTCAGCAGGTTCACGCTGACGGCCTTGCCCTGGTTGCCGTCCTTGGGCTTGACCACCACCGGCAGGCCCACCGACTCCGCCGCCTCCCAGGCTTCCTCGACGCTGCGCACGATGGCGCCCGCGGGCACCGGCACGCCCACCCGGCCCAGGAGTTGCTTGGTTAGTTCTTTGTCCGAGGCGATTTCCACGCCGATATTCGACGTGAACGAGGTTTCGGCGGCCTGGATGCGCCGTGCGAAGGCGCCGTGGCCCAACTGGACCAGGCTGCCGCTGTTCAGGCGGAACCAGGGGATGCGCCGCTTTTTGGCCGCGTCGACCAGCGCCTGGGTGCTGGGGCCGAGCATGTTGTCCTCGGCCACTTCGCGGATCGCATCGAGGCGGGGCTTGAGATCTATCGTGCGCGGCGGATCGGCGGTGATTGCGTCGATGATTTCCAGCGCCAGGTCGACGCACATCCGGCAGGCTTCCTCATCTTTATAGGCGACGACCACGCGATACTGCCCGTAGCGCCCGGTGCCGCGGGTGCGCCCATAACCCGCGTCCATACCCGCCAGCGATTGCAATTCCAGGATCACATGTTCCAGAATATGGCCCATATAGGTGCCCACCCGCAGGCGTTCGAGAAAGCCACCCGGCTGGCCCTCGGAACAGCGATGTTCCCAGAGCGAGGGCATTAGCTCGACCAGCCGCTCGGTGAATCCGGGCAACTTGTTGGAGGGCAAGTCCTCGAAGCGCCCGATATTCAGCCAGATTTCAAAAACCGGCCGGTACGCCCAGATGTTTGGCCCGCGCAACACGCGGATGCGCTCGATCTGCATACAAGACTCCTTCGGGCCGCCGGCCTGCAAGCCGCTCCCCGAATAGACCGGATCGCCCGGCCCCGGTATAGATCACGTCGCCGGCAAAATAAAGTGCCGTCAGGATACCACGTAATAGAACGGGGATCAAGCGTACCGCGCTGTGTGCCGGAGGGAGGGGAATCCGGGGAGGTAACAAAAAGGGGGCGCGACAGAGTGTAACGTGCGCAATGCGTAAGGAAAACGTGAGATGATGGCCGCGCCCCCTTCGGGGAGCGAGGGTTAATCCCCGCTCGCTGCTTATTAGAGCAACTCGCGTGCCACGTGCCGATCTCCCGCGCCGATTGGACCGCCTTGCAATTGTGCCGCCGATCTACATCTGTTGCTTTTCGCGGCACGGAGATCGACTCGACATCTGGGACAGGATGGCGTAGAATGCAGGGTTAGACGGTAGATTGATCCGGCCGTGGCCTCGCTACGGGCGTCCGTGTACGGGGCCGGGCCGGAGGAGTTGGCGCTTTGTTCGCTGCCGGGGCATAGTCAATGCTATATCAGCAAAGCAAGGGCGGATGGACGCCGTTATACCCGCAGGCTCAGCGACGCGCCAGGGGCTGTCTGGACGCGTCCCTTTTTTTGCCTGCGCCCCCGGTGGAATCGAATCTCATTTAGGAGGGTATGCTAGTTGAATTCGCTGATCGTGCCTTCGCATTTTACCCCCATCCCGGCCCGCTTGAGCCGCCTGCTGGAACTGGCGTACAACCTATGGTGGGCCTGGCACCCCGAAGCACAAGATTTATTTAAGGACATCGATCCCACGCTGTGGGAGAACATCTACCACAACCCGATCAAGTTCCTGCGCGAAGTCCGCCAGGATCGGCTGGAGGCCGCCGCCGCCGATGCCGAGTACGTGGCCCGTTTCGACGCCGTGCTGGCCGATTTCGACGGTTACATGCATCCGGCCGAGACCTGGTTCTCCAGCAACCACCTGGCCGACGAAAAGACCATCGCCTATTTTTCCGCCGAGTTCGGCCTGCACGAATCGCTGCCGATCTATTCCGGCGGCCTGGGCATCCTGTCGGGCGACCACTGCAAGGAAGCCAGCGACATGGGCCTGCCCTTCGTCTGCGTCGGCTTTATCTACCCGCAGGGCTATTTCCGCCAGATGCTCGACGCCAACGGTTGGCAGGAAGCCTATTATGAGAAAATGAACTTCGCCGACGTGCCCGCGCTCCCGGCGATGACCCCTGAGGGCCAGGAAGTGGTCGTCTCGGTCGATCTGCCGGGGCGCACCGTCTTCGCCAAGGCGTATCGGATTCAGGTGGGCCGCGTGCCCCTCTTCCTGATGGATACCGACATCCATCCCAACGCGCCTTCCGACCGGCAGCTTTCGGCGCGGCTCTATGGCGGCGACCAGGAGATGCGCGTCGCCCAGGAGATTGTGCTGGGCATCGGCGGCGTGCGCGTGCTGCGCGCCCTGGGCATCAAGCCCGCCGTCTGGCATATGAACGAGGGCCACTCGGCTTTCCTGGTGCTGGAACTGATCCGCGAGAAAGTGGCCCAGGGCGGCTCCTTCCGCGATGCCTTGAACCAGGTGGCGAAGGGCGGCGTCTTCACCACGCACACGCCGGTGCCCGCCGGCAACGATGCCTTCTCCTATGACCTGATGGACAAGTACTTCAACGTCTACTGGCCGAAGTTGAACATCTC
>JAICKM010000700.1 GCA_025927935.1 Chloroflexia bacterium
GACGGGGCCGGTGGCGGCGGGCAGGGCGGGGGCGGCGGGCAGGGCGGCGGGGCGGGCGGGAGCGGGGCCGCTGGGCTGCCAGTTGGCGTTGGCGACGACGACGGTGCTGGGCACGACCACCACCGGCCCGTCCGCATGCGGCGTTCCGGTGAACGAGGCCCCGGCGACCCCCACAGATGCAATGGCTAGGGCCACGCCCACGGTGGCAATTTGCCATCTCTTCATTATGTTACTCCTCTCGGGATTTCTTGCCTTGCGTGCAACGGCACGCGCGTGTCGCGCGCCCTACGGTGGGTGAAAGGTGGGTATCAAGTACTGGGAAACGACGGTGCCCTGCGCTGTCACGATGGGATGCTCCCATACGAACGGAGCGCCGTCCCGCGCGGGCGAAGAGCCGGGAAGGCCACAAATCTCGCGGACGAGATTTCTGAAAGAAATTATAGCACTTCTAAGCCGTTTATGTCAATGTGCCAAACCATCAGCCGACATCACCCGCCAGGGCTTACGCATCTAAATTAGGCGCGCGAACATAGAACGCGTGTCAGTACCGTTTGTAGACAGGCACAAGCTAAGCGGCGACGTGAATCCAGTTCCGGCATAAAATCCTGTGCTCGTGCCTGATTTAGATGCATAAGCCCTGCATCAGCCGCTGCTCATAACGGCAAAAACAGCACCTGGTTGTACAAATCAGTGGGATCTCCCGCTGCGGCCAGTAAGGCCAGTTCTTCCACACAGGTGCCGATGGCAATGCGTAGCGGATGCCCGTAGATGACTCCGGCAAACGCCGGCCCGGTGGCCTGGCGGCGGGCCGCCTCGATCAGCAGATCAGCGTCCTGTTGAGAATAGCACCCGGCTTAGCGCGGTCGCCCGATCGAGCAGGGCAGGATCAGGTAGAGTACTGGCACCGTCCTCAAAAGCGGTCAGTACATCGACACCGCGCAGGCGCAGGCCCAGGGTAATGGCGCGTGGGACCTGGTGATCGAAATAAAACGCGAGGGCCATCAGGGAGTGAGGTGCGCACGCACGTGACCCGCCAGCGGTACAGGAGGTGTACTACGCCGTAGCGAGTCCACCTGTGCGAGTTGGCTGCCGATGGCGGTATCAAGCGCGGCCTGGTGGTCCCAGTAGTAGGCGAGCGCGGAGTGGATCTGGCCGAGGGCGAGTTGGGGGTATTGGAAATGAAGTTCTTCGGGACTCCAGCCGTAGGCTTGCCAAGCGATGACCAACTCGATGACCTTCATCGAGGTGCCAGCGATATAGGCCACCCCGGTATCATCGAGCAGAACATGTTCGTAGCGAGTTTCGACAAAGGCCATGATTCGTTCGTCGCCCTCCGCAAGTAATTTACCGGCAACTAAGAGATTCCCGCTACGGCGGGGAGTTCTCCTAATTGTATCTCAATCTGTTACAGCAACGCAACATCCGCTGCATCCCGGCGCTGATGCCAAACAGAGATTAAACCAAACAGGCCGGAGCAGTTGCTCCGGCCTGTCGGGCGATGTGTGTGCGGTCCCAATGCGGGACCTGCGTGATTAGCGCACGTTCAGCATTGGGGTAGCCGTTGTGGTCACCGTCGCGGGCACACTGGTGTGCGTGGCCGTCGGCGGGACGGCAGTCGAGGTCGCCGTGGGCGGCACGCTGGTTTGCGTGGCCGTGGGCGGCGTCCCGGTTACCGTCGCGGTCGGCGGCACGCTGGTCGCCGTGGGCGGCACACTGGTTGCGGTCGCCGTCGGCGGGACCGGCGTCGGCGTGATGTCGTTCGAGTAGAGCGACAGGTCGATGATCTTCGACGCCTGGCCGCGGGTCGCGGTGCCGAACGGGATGAAGTATGGCCGGTTCTGCGGGTCGCAGACGCCCGCCGGGGGCGCCCCGCAGGTGTAGCCGCTGATGATCCCGTGAGCGTAGGCCGTCTCCACTTCCTTATAGAACGGGTTGGCCTGCGGCACATCGGTGAAGGTCGGTGTGCTGGGGTTCAGCAGCGTCCACTGGCGGGCCAGGCTCGCCATCTTGGACAACTGGCCGCGCGTCACCTGGTTGTTGGGCCGGAAGTAGGGCCGGTTCTGCCCATCGCAGGGTTCGCCCACCCCGCCGCAGGTATAGCCGCTGATGATGCCGTTGCGGTAGGCCGTCTCGATGTATGTGTAGAACGTCGAGCCATACGGCACATCCTCGAAGCTTTCCACCGGCGGATTGATGATCTGGTATTTATCGCTGCTGGCGAGCATGATCACCTTGGCCGTCTGGCCGCGGGTGATGTTGTTCTCCCAGCGGAAGGTGCAGTCGCTGTAGCCGGAGATGGCGCCGCGCGTCACCAGGTCGGTGATGTAGCGATAGAACGGGTTGGCGGCCGGCACGTCGTCGAACTGCCCAGGAACGCAGGCATGGGGCGTGTTCGTCGCCGTGGGCAACGGCGTGATGCTGCCGCCGGCGGCCTGGGTGTAGGCGTAGTAGTTCTCATAGGAGCCGGTCACGTTGCTGTTCGCGGCGATATGGGCAAAGCCGCCGTTCACGTCGATATCCGGGTGACGCGCGACCGCAAGCCCCCATGAGCTAGGATAAACCGCTTCCGGCGCGCTGAACGTCGTGCCGCGCCCGTGGATGTAGTACGTGGTCACGTCCTTGGAGGGCCGGTGCGAATCGTCGTCAAAGGTGATATAGGCTTCGCCAGTGCTGTCCACTGCGATCCCATAGTCGTTGGTCTCGCCGGGTGTGCTGAAGAGTTGCACCATATTGGTACTCCAGCCGCTGACCGGCGACCACTCGCGATACCACACGTCGCGGCAGCCGCGGCCTTCGCAGACGGTGTTGTTCGGGTCCACTTCATTCCAGATCACGCGCAGCCCCCCGTCCGGCGAGGCGGCAAAGTGAGGAGTATAGCCCTGGGCGCGATTGGCCCGCGCCGAAATATCGGTTATATCACCCCAGGCACCGCCCAGCGGCCGCATACGGGTCATGATGTCGGTGGTTCCGCGATCGAACCAGCCGACAATAATCGTCTGGTTCGTCGTGACGCCAATCGCGAAGTCGGCTGCGGTCGAAGAAAATGGACCGGGCACGTCCTCGACAGCCGACCAGTTCACGGTGTCATCCGAATGGACAATCTTGGCTCCAATGCCGTTGCGCGAGAAGACCACCCAGACCTTGCCGTCCGGGGTGACGGCCAGGTCCACGACCTTATAGCCGCCGTTGGTGCCCGGTCCGGTGACGGTGCCGGGGATGGCGGCGACCCGCCAGTTCGCCTGACCAGGGTCTCGCACGCCATAGTAGATGACGGTGTTGCTGCCCTGATTATGGTACCAGGCGGCATGCACCCGGCCCAGATTGTCATGCTTCACCTTCATGTTGCCGACCCAACTCGAACTGCCGTCGATGTTGTTCTGGGCGAAGGGGCCGGCGAAGACCTGGTTCTGGGCGATAGTTGTGGAGGTGTTGTCGGAACCGGCGTAAGCGATATCAACGGTGCCGTCGGTGGCGGCGCCGATCCAGGAACCTTTAGCGCCCGCGCCGCCGGATTGCGACACGTTGACCGGCGCCGAGAACACGGCCGGGGCCGCCGGGACCGCCGGATTGCCCGCCGCGGCCGGGAAGGCCGCGAAGCCGGCGCCCGCTATGGTGAGCATGGACAGGAGGCTCGCGGCTGTCGCGAAAACTCGTTTCATGGAAAGCAGATCTCCTCTAGGCTAGCGGGCGGCCGCGCTCTGCACGCGGACGTTGTCGAAGCGGGTGCCGCTGTCGGCCCAGGCATACAGGCCCACCTGGCCCGCGCTCAACGCGCTGTTACTCACATCC
>JAICKM010000547.1 GCA_025927935.1 Chloroflexia bacterium
GCCGGGCGCTGTGGGCCGCCGCCGCCCTCGCGCCCTGGGCCTACCTGCTGGCGCTGCGGCCCCGCCAGTTGCGCTGGGGCGCCACCCCCACCGAGGTGGCCGCGCCGCTGCCCGGCGACGAGATCGTGGCCCGGCCCACCGTGGAGGCCACCCGCGCCGTCACCATCGCCGCGCCGCCGGAGGCCGTCTGGCCCTGGATCGTGCAGATCGGCTATGGCCGGGCGGGCTTCTACAGCTATGCGCCGGTCGAGCGCGCGCTGGGCCTGCACGGCCTGCACAACGCGCACGCCATTCTGCCCGAGTTCCAGCACCTGGCCGTGGGCGACCGCGTGCCGCAGACGCCCGCCGCCGGGTGGACGGTGCAGGCGCTCGACCCGCCGCGGACCATGGTCTGGGCCGCCGAGGCCATGTATAGCTGGGCCTGGGCGCTCCACCCGCAGGCCGGTGGCGGCACCCGGCTGATCGTGCGCGTGCGCATGCGCTACCCGCGCACGCTGCCGTGGACCGTCTTCTTCCTGCTCCAGGAAGCGGGCGGCGAGTTCCTCATGATGCGGCAGATGCTGCGGGGCATCCGGCAGCGCGCCGAGCGGCTAACCTAACCCCCCAACCCCCCTTCCCGCCACGGGAAGGGGGGCGACGAACGCCGGGCCGGCGATCTCCCCTCCCGGCGGCGGGTGGGCTAGACCCCAGCCGGGAGGAGGTTCGCCGCCCAGGAGGAGAAACCGATGTTACGCATCATTGTCGCGCTGGTGTTGATCGCCCATGGCCTGGGCCACAGCATGGGCGTGCTGGCCGCCTGGACCCCCATCCCGTCCGGCCTGACCAACCGGCCCTGGCTGTTCTCCGGCGGCGTGCTGCTCGACAGCGGCACGGGCCGCGTCTGGAGCCTGATCTGGCTGGCCGCGCTGCTGGTGACGACAGCGGGCGGCGTGGGCCTGTTGCTGCAACAGGACTGGTGGCGGACGGTCGCCGTGGCGGGCGCGGTCCTGTCGCTCGTCGCCATCGTGCCCTGGCTGGCGGCCATGCCGCCGGTCTCGGCCTTCGGCGCCGTGGCGGTCGATCTGCTCGTGCTCGCCATCCTGTTATTGCCGGTGGGCGACCAGATCGTTCGCCAACTGCGCTAAGCGGCGCACCCCCGCCCACCCGTCATTCGGAGCGCAGCGAAGAATCTCGCCTCGGTGGGATACACGACGAGACTCTGAGCGCCGCTCCCTAGACAAGGACCGCCGGGCGCGCCGGGAAAGGAACCTGAGATGAACCGCAGTATCCTCTATTTAGCCATAGCGGCCTTTGTCGTGGTGGCGCTGCTCACGCCGTTCGAGCTGTTCGGCGTGCCGCTGGCCCCGCTGGCGGCCATCGTCATGGGTGCCCTCGCGGGCTGGTGGGTGTCGAGCACCCGCCCCGAGCACACCGCGGGCAGCGCGGCGCGGGCCGGGGCCTGGGTGGGGCTGGGCGCCCTGCTCGGCTCCATCGCCGGCCTGGCCGTGCTGGCCCTCTGGATCGGCAACATCCCCGAGGTGCAGGCGTTCGTGCAGAACAGCGAGCCGCACCCCGAAGCCCGCATCCCCACCGACTGGGTCGCTCCGCTGGGCGCACTGGCCGGCGTGGTGACCGGCTTTTTCGCCGGAGTGATCGACCTGGCCCTTGCGTGGATCGCCGGGTGGATCGCCGGGATCGTCAACAACCGCAACGTCACGGCCCATGTCTAGCGGCCGCCGGGCCGCGCGCCGCCGGGAGCGCCCACGCGCCGCCCCCGGCGCGCGGCCCCCCATCAGGAGTGTTAATGATGCGTACTCTGACCCAACCCATCGCCCCGTCCGCCGCGCCCGGTCGCCCCTGGCCGCTGCGCCTGCCGCTAAAGAGGCATCCGCCGGCGCTGCTCAAGTGGGCCGCCACGGGCCTGGTGCTCGCGCCGCTGGTGCGCGCCCGCTTGCTGGCCCCCCCGGCGCCCTTCGCCGCCGTCGCGCCGCCTGCCTCTAAAGAGGCAACGCCGCCGGAGACGTTCCCGCTGCCCGCGGACCTGCCCGCGCCGGTGGCCCGCTTCTATCGCCTGCGCTATGGCGACCAGGTGCCCGTGATCCGCACCGCAGTGCTCAGCGGGCGCGGTGTCATGCGCCTGGGCGGCTTCCCCTTCCCCGTGCGCTGGCGCTTCCTACACGAGGCGGCGCACAACTTCCGCTCCTACTTCGAGCTGACCCTGGCCGGGCGGCCCATCCTGCGCGCCAACGAGCACTACCACGCCGGCCACTTCCGCCAGGAGCTACCCTTCGGCGTGGAGCAAGGCGAGCCAAAGAACGACCATTCGGCGGCGCTACGCATGTGGGCCGAGTGGGCGCTCTGGCTGCCCGCGCTGCTGCTGGCCGATCCGCAGGTGCGCTGGCTGCCGGTGGACGCGGAAACGGCGCTGCTCGCCGTGCCGGTCGGCACCGGGCAGGAGCACCTGGTGGTCCGTTTCGACGCGCCCACCGGCGACCTGCAATACGTGGAGGCGATGAAATACAAGCGCCTCGCCGACGCGCGCAAGACGCTGTGGGCCAACGCCGTCTGGTTCGGCGACCGGCCCTGGGCCGACTTCCGCGTCGAGGATACCGTCTACAACGTGCCCATCGACACCACGCTGGACGCCCGCGGCCCCATCCCCGCGCCGGACCGCCCTGCCCCCCAACCGCGCTGCCCGGTGCGGGCAGGGAGGCGACGGAGGGACTGCCGCTGCGCCCTGCGGACCCCGGCGCCGCGTCGCGCCCGACCGGCGAACCCGCCGCCCTGGCGGCGGCGCCCGCTGACCACTGACCGCGAGGAGATCCACCATGAGAGCCATGCTGGCAGTGCCCGCCCCGCGTGATCGCGTGGTCTGGGCGGATGTGGGACTGGCCGGGGCCGTCGCCCTGGCCTACCTGCTCATCGGCGGGGGCATCCTGGCCGTGGGCGATCTGCAACAGGCGGACGCGCCGCCCGCCATCATCTACGTCTGCGCGGGCTGCTATCTGCTCGGCGGGCGGCTGATCCTGTTGCGCCGGCGCGGCCTGTGGATCGCGGGCGCGGTGATCAACGCCCTGGTCCTGCTCTTTTTCTTCAGCGCCTACGCCGCCCGGCCCGCCGTGCTGTTCTCGCCGGGCGGGCTGCTCACCAAAGCCGCGCAACTGCTGCTGGAAGCGGGCCTGCTCTACCTGATCGTCACCTACCCGCCCCGCGCCGGTGGGGAGCCAACCTAACCCCCAACCCCCCTTCCCGCGACGGGAAGGGGGGCGACGCAGAGGTTATCAGAAGGCGTCCTGCAGGAGTCCGGTTCAGGTGGGCAGCCTGCCCAGGCCGAGAACGGATGTGCTTCAAGGCGAGATCAGGCGAATATATGATCTCAGCATAGCGCAATCTCTGCGTGCGCTGCGTCTCCGCGGTGCGTATGAACACGCGTTATTGTGGAAGGAGACACCAGAACCGATGGACACTATCGCGCAACCGCTGCCGCGGTTCCGAGCCGGGGACATTATCCTGTTTGCCGGACAGGGCGACCCATATAGCCGCGCGGCCCGCCGGATGATGCGCCTGCCCGGCGAGGGGCCGACCTATTCCGTGCATACCGCCCAGTTCATCAGCGCGCGCCATATCCTGGAGATGGACCGGGTCGCGCGCATCAAGACGATTGACGATGTGCTGCACAAGCGCAACCCGTTCGATATGTGGCAGCGCCGCGGCTTCGAGGTGTGGCGCTGCCGGACGCTGACCCGCGCCCAGCGCACCGCGCTGGCCCGCCAGACGCTGGCCTTCCGCAACCGGCGCTTCGGCGGGCTGGCGTTTGTCGCGCACCTGTTCGACGGGCTGATCAGCAAGGTCGCCGGGCGCGACATCTTCGTCTTCCGCCGGCTCAATCACCTGGACCGCTATCCCGTCTGCTCCGAAATCACCGCCCTGGCCTACGACCGGGCGCTGCACTACCACTTCGGCGTCGAACCCGACTGCGCCGACCCGGACCATATTTACGACTGGGTAACGGGCCACCCCGATGAGTGGGAGCAGGTATACTGCCTGCGCGGGTATCCGCATGGGGATACCAAGGAGGCCACCCGGTGAGCCGCATCGGTTCCTACCTGCGGGCGGCGGCCCTGCTCGCCCTGCTGGCGAGCCTGCCGGCGGGGTGCGGCGGGGCCGCGGCTCCCGCGCCCCCGGCCACCGCTTCACCCAGGTCCTGCGCGCGCTGGTCTACCAGGTCTACTCTCTCCAGAGGATCCCCGCCCTGATCTACCAGATCCACGGCGGCGACACCACGCCGCTGATCCCGCTGGCGCAGCAGGCGCTCGACCTGTCGAACAGTTTGGGGGTGGGCATGTACTACTCGACCGAGTGCAACGAGGCGACTCCGTTCAACAGCCGGGCCGGCATCGCCGCCGCGTTGCGCGACGTGGCGCCGGAGATCCGCGACGCCTTCGACTGGTATCAGGACCTGACGATCTGCGCGGCGTGGCCCGGCGGCATCGCGCCCGCCCGCGAGAACGCGCCGGTGGTCAGCGCCGTACCCGCCCTACTGCTCACCGGCTTCTACGACCCGGTGACGCCGCCCGCCTACGGCGAATCCGCCGTGACCACGCTCAGCCAGGGGCGGCATGTGCTCTTCCCCGGCGACGGCCACGGCGTGGAGGGCAACTCGCGCACCTGCCCGCCACGGTCTTCGCCGCCTTCATCCACGACCCGCACGGCCCGCTCGACACCAGTTGCGCGGACCAGTTGCAATTGAAATTCGTATTGCCGCCATGATGAACGTATCTGTAGGGGCCGGTTGCAAACCGGCCCGCCGCTAATCAGGAGGTACCATTATGTCAACTCAATTAATCTCGCCCGAACCGGTCGCGCCGCCCCCGGCCCCGCCGGTAGACGCCGCGCCGCCGGTCGCCACGCCGGGCGCCGCCGCGCCCGTCGCCACGGCGCCCGCCC
>JAICKM010001055.1 GCA_025927935.1 Chloroflexia bacterium
AGGCTCAGCACGACGAGCAGCGCCGCCTGGACGATCCAGGGCCGCGCCCAGCGCCAGCCGCCCGCCGGATCGGTGCGCCGCCGCCCGGCCAGGTAGGGCAGGGCCAGGCAGCCGAGCATGATCAGCAGATAGGTGGGGTAGTCCCAGGTGTTGGCCGTGTAGAGCGCGCCCGCGCTCCCCGCCGCCACCCCGATCAGTAACCAGCCGTCGAGGCCGGCGGGCAGGCCGTCGCGCCAGCCGGAGCCGGGGCGCGGGCGGCGCCGCGCGAAGGCCACGCCGAAGGCCAGCGCCAGCAACACCAGCGGCAGGGCCAGGACGTGCGGGTGCAGATCGCCCAGCAGGAAGGAGAAGGCCGGGAACTCGTTGATCGTCTCAAAGCCGACCTTCTCCTTGGTGGGTGGCGCACCCGCGACGGACACGGTGCGGTAGTCCTGGATGATGCGCGAGGGCGCGAACCAGTTGTAATTCTGCGGCGTCTGGCACAGGAAGCAGTAGCGCCAGCCGTTGCCCTCGTTGGTGTCGTCGGTATGAATCGCGAAGGCGGTGGTCAGATTGCCCATCGCCACGATCATCAGGGCGGCGAGCAGCGCGTAGACGTAGGGCGAGAGGAAGACCGGCAAGCGCGGCAACCGCCAGGCGGCCCCGCCGTCGTCCAGGGCGGGTTCCGTGGCGTGAGCGCCGTTCCCGGTGGGGGTCGGGGGCGGGGGGTCCGCCGCGCCGTCGCCGTCCGCGCGTTCCGCGGGCGCGGTCTCGACTGCGGCTGCCGTGGCGCCGCCGCCGGCGCGCGCCCGGCGCACCGGCACCCCCGGCTCGCCCGCAGTGCGCGCCGCCTGGGCCGTGGCGGGCAGCGCGGCGCGTTCCGCCGTGGCGCGGCGAGGGCGGGCGGCGTTGTATTGCCGCTGCAACGTCCCGGCGATCAGGTTGTAGACGATGCCGAAGGCGCCGAGGGCCGTGAGCGCGAACAGCCCGGCGTCGGCGAGGTTAAAAGCCACCTGGCTGGGCACGCCGCTGAGGCTGGTCCAGGCGGCGACCAGCACATAGCCAAAATAGTAATAGTTGATGCTTTGCCCGGCCAGCCACATATCGTGCGGGGGAAAAGTGCCGCTACGCAAGATGGCGTTCAGGAAGCCGAAATCCATAAATTTTTCTTGATCGACGATGTTGGGATTATAGGCGCGTAGATACGCCCAGACGGCGAAGGCCAGGGTGAACAGGATCTCGCTGGTGAGCAGATAGCGCAAGAAGGCGGGCGTGCGGAACTGCGCGCGCAGGGCGATCCAGCCGGCCCGCCCGTTACGCCACAGCAGCCCCGCCGCACATGCCGCCAACACCACGACGCAGCCCGCCAGCACCGGGCGCGTGAACGGCACCACGCCGATCATCGCCAGCGTGTAGGCCAGCCAGCCGGTCAGCAATAAGCCCAGCGGCTTGCTGACGCAATAGCCCCGGTCGGGCAGCGCGCGTAGTACCACCGCGGCGATGGGCAGGGCCACCAGCCCCAATAATTCAATGGCGATCCACCAGGCCACAGCCTCGCCCATGCGGCAATCTCCTTTGCGCTCACACTGATTGGGTCCACGCGGCCCGCCCGGTCCCCGCGATCCGCACGGGGCCGGTACCTGGCCGCCCTACAGAATACCATATCGGGAGCGTACCTGTCGCCCTGATCGCCCGGCAAGTGTGACTTGTCACTCTGCGCGCAGGGAAGAGTCTCGGCTGGTGGGGTACAAGACGAGATTCTTCGCTGCGCTCAGAATGACCAGGGGGCGAGGTCGCCGGTAGCCGGCACGGGTAATGGCGGTG
>JAICKM010000209.1 GCA_025927935.1 Chloroflexia bacterium
GCCTGCGTCCCATCCATATGCTGGAACCCGGCGTCGAAGTGGATGTGCATGTAGCTGTAGTTCGGTCCCGGATACGCCGGGTCGTCAATCGGCTCGGGTACGTCGATATCCACGCCGCCCGCCGCGTTGATGATTGTCTCGAACCCCGCGAAATTCAGCGTCACATAGTAATCAATCGGCACATTCAGCAGTTGGCTGACCGTGGGCAGGGCCAGGCTCGGCCCGCCGCCCGGCAAATAGTAGGCTTCGCCCAGGAAGTAGGCGGCGTTGATCTTCTGCCAGCCATAGCCGGGCACCAGCACCTGGAGGTCGCGCGGGATGCCCAGGACGCCCACCCGCTTCGCCGCCGGGTCCACGCTGACGACCATCAGCGTATCGCTGCGTGACGGCTCGGTGGCTTCCTCGGGCCGCTTGTCGGTGCCCAGTACCAGGATGTTGAAGCGCCCGGACGGCAGCAAGGCAGCCGCAGTCGCCACCGCGTCCGGGGTGGGACTGGGCAGCGCGGTAGCGAACGGTTGCGCGGGCAAATCTAGCCCGCCAGGTTGCTCGGTCGGCACCGGCGCGGCCAATGGCGGTCCGGCCATGCTTGGCGCGGTATGCTCCACGGCGGCGACGACGGTGGGCGTGGGGGGCAGGGCATGGTAGATGCGCTGCGAGACCGACCAGGCCGTATAGCCCAGCAGCGCCGTGTAGGCCAGCATCAGCGTCAGGGCCACAAGCAGGCCGCCGGCCGCCCAGCGTAACGGGGACAACCGCGGCGCGGGATGCCCCAGCATCGCCTGGCGCTCGACCTGGACCGGCAATTTCGCCCCCACCTCGCGCGGCACCGGCGCGGGGGGATCTTTGTATGCGAAGTACGGGCGGGCCAGCTCATCACGACGAAAGGCGGCGTAGAGACGCCCACAGCGCGGGCAGGCGGCGATATGCGCGCGCACGGGGGTATCCTCGTCCGGGGCAAGGGTACCCTCCAGCAACGCGGGCAATGCACGCCGTACATCCGCGCAGGTCATCTCCGCCATCCAACCGCTCCTCGTGCTCTGTATATAAGCGCTGTTCTACCAGGATATACGATGTTTCCTGTTATATTTAGATGCATGGCGCGCCCAAATGTTACGCGCCGGGGCAAAAAGGGAAGCGAGCGCACATATGCATCCGGGGTATCGTATATAATATAGAGGCAGCAAAGCAACGAAGCTGCCGGTCGGGGGGCAGCCAGCGGGCTGCACAGCCCCGGCAACCGAAAGGAGTAACCACCGATGACTACACAGGCCGGCGAAAATCTGGATATCGTGCGCCGCCAGATCGAGGCGTTCCGCCGCCAGAAGGACAAATGGATGCAGGAGTCCGCCGACTCGCCGCTGGAGCATCACCAGCGCCACACCTTCAGCGGACTCAACTACTATCCCATCGATTTCGCATATCGTGTGCGGGCGACGATGAACCGCGACGCCCAGCCGCACACGATCAAGATCCAGACGACGACGGGCGACTGGCGCGAGTATAACCATTACGGCGCGCTGGCGTTCGAGTTGAACGGGCAGGCGCTCAAGCTGAACGTCTACCAGCCGGTGGGCGACAAGGCGCACAGCGCCAGCAAAGAGCTATTTGTGCCCTTCCGCGACCGCACGGCGCCGAAGGAGACCTATGGCGCGGGGCGCTACCTGGATCTGCGGGCGCTGGAGGAGGGCCAGGATTATCTGCTCGACTTCAACCGGGCCTACAATCCCTGGTGCGCCTACAGCCCCAACTATAGCTGCACCGTGCCGCCGCCCGCCAACCACCTGCCCGTGGAGATCCGAGCGGGCGAAAAGCTGTACGAGGAACATTAAACCTTACCCCGCCGGCACAGCGGCGCGGAGCCAATCCGCGCCGCTTCTGCTGCCGGGAACCCCCCTGTACGGAGTGCCCATGTCCGACGACCCGCAGACGGCGCCGCGGCCCGTGACCGCCGCCGACATCATGCAAATCAAGTTCCTGTCCGAACCGGCCCTCAGTCCCGACGGCCGCCAGGTGGCGTTTGTCGTGGCGCACGCCCACGAACCCGATAATGATTACCGGTCGCATATCTGGATGCGCCGGGCCGACGGCAAGGGCCGTGCGCGCCAGTTCACCCACGGGGCCAAGCGCGACGCGCACCCCCTCTGGAGTCCTGACGGCCGCTTCCTCGCCTTCGTCTCCAACCGCAGCGGGCACAAAGAGGTCTGGCTGATCCCCGCCGACGGCGGCGAGGCCCGCCGCGTCACCCACACCCGCCACGGAGCAGGCAACCCCAGTTGGGCGCCCGACAGCAGGGCGCTGTCCTTCACGAGCGAGATCGGGCCGGATGACCCGCAGCCGTCGTCGCAGCCGCTGGAGAGCGACGAGGAACGCAAAGCGCGCAAGGAGAAGGAAGACAAAGCCAAGCGCGAGACCGCCCGCCGCATTTCGCGCCTGCGCTATAAGCATGACAGCACCGGCATGTGGGAAGGGCGCTACACCCATATCTGGGTCCAGGCGCTGGACGAAGACGGCGACAACAACGGCGAGCCGCGCCAGCTCACCAGCGGCGACTACGAGGACAGCCCGGCGGTCTGGAGTCCCGACGGCGGCTACCTGGCTTTCTCCTCCAACCGCACGGCCGACCCCGACCGCAACCTCGTGTCCGACATCTTCGTCGTGCCGGCGGAGGGTGGCGATCTGCAACAGCTTACAGCGAGCCGCGGCCCGGCCCACAGCCCGGCGTGGCGTCCTGATTCGGGCGCGCTGGCCTATGTGGGCCACGAGCGCGGCAACGAGTGGGGGTTCGGCTCCAACAATATCCTCTTTGTCGTGCCGTTCGTGCCCGGCCAGGAGTCCATTGCCGACCGGCGGGATCTGAGCAACCGGCTCGACCGACCAGTGGACAACATGTCGCTCAGCGACTCGCGCATGAGCGGCTTCATCAACTACCCGACTTGGACGCCGGATGGCCGGCATATCTACATGACCGTGAGCGATTGGGGCCGGGTTGGCCTCTACCGCTTCACCGCTGACGACTCCGCCGCGCCGGAGCCGGTCATCGGCGGCGACCGCGCGATCACCAACCTCTCGTTCGCGCCGGATGTGCGGGCGGTCGCCTTTGTCGCCGGCTCGCCGAGCAACCCCGGCGACCTCTTCGTCGCCACGCTGGACGAGACGGGGCCGGCCCGCGCCGAGCAACAACTGACCACGGTGAATAAGCACGTGTTCGCGGACCTGCTCATCCGCGACGCTGAGGAAATCCGCTTCGACTCGCCGGATGGGCTGGGGCTGCAAGGCTGGATCATCAAGCCACCGGGCTTCGAGGAAGGCCGCAAGTACCCGGCTGTCATCGAGATCCATGGCGGCCCGCACCTGATGTACGGCTTCTCCTTCTTCCATGAGTTCCAATTGCTGGCCGCGCAGGGCTACGTGGTGTTCTACATGAACCCGCGCGGC
Organism: Chloroflexia bacterium; assembly: GCA_025927935.1. The sequence goes on from JAICKM010000209.1 coordinate 3,436, forward strand.
GGCCAGGGCTACGGCCAGGAGTTTGTCGACGCCATCCGCGGCGGCTGGGGCGAGCCGGACTACCGCGACCTGCTGCGCGGCGTGGACGTGCTGCTGGAACAGGGCTACGTGGACGAGGCGCGACTGGGCGTGACCGGCGGCTCGTATGGCGGCTACATGACCTGCTGGATTATCGGGCACACCAACCGTTTCCGCACTGCGGTGGCCTCGCGCAGCGTCACCAACCTGATCAGCATGTACGGGTCGAGCGACGCGGGCTGGATGCTGGAGGACTGGGAGTTCACCCCGCTCTTCGACAATCCGGAAGCGTACCAACTGCTCTGGCGTCACTCGCCGCTGGCCTACGCGGCCCAGGTCGAGACGCCGCTGCTGCTGACTCACGGTGAGGACGACCGGCGCTGCCACCTGGAGCAAGCTGAAGAGATGTATGTCGCGCTCAGGCGCCTCGGCAAGACAGCGGAACTGGTCACGTTCCCCGGCTCCACCCACGAGTTATCGCGGGCCGGGGCGCCGCGTATGCGCGTGCAGCGCCTCGACGCCATCGTCGATTGGATGCGGCGCTACCTGGACGAGGAGGGCGCGGCGGATGCCGGAGCATAAGCCGATCACGCAGCCGGTGCCCCATGCCCGCGCCACGCTGGCCTATCAGATGCTGCCCGAAGACGCCAACTCGCAGGGCTATGTCCACGGCGGCTCCGTCACCAAGCTGGCCGACACGGCGGCGGGGGTGTGCGCCGCCCGGCACGCGCGCAGCCGGGTCGCCACCGTAGCGATCACCAATATGACCTTCACCGCGCCGGTCAAGATCGGCGCCCTAGTGACGGTGGAGGCCCGGCTGGTAGGCGTCGGGCGCACGTCGATGCAGATCGACGTGGAGGTCTGGGCCGAGGAGATCACCAGCGGCGAGCGCGCGCTAACGAGCACCGGGCGCTTCGTCTTCGTCGCTCTCGACGAAAACGACCGGCCCCGCCCGGTCCCGCCCCTTGAGCCGGATGCCGGGGCCTGAGCCGCCGCCCGTGGACGATCTCGATGTTCCGGCGGAGGCCGGTATCCTGGATCGGTTCGCGCCGTTCTACGATCTGGAATACGGCGATTACGACGCCGATCTCGACTTCTACCGGGGATGTGCCGCCCAGGCGGCGCCCCGGCGGAGTCCGTCGGCGCGGGTGCTGGAACTGGCCTGCGGCAGCGGGCGGGTGCTGCTGGCCCTGGCCGTCGCGGGCCATGCCTGTACCGGCGTCGATGCCTCGCCCGCCATGCTGGCCCTCGCTCGCGCGCACCTGGCGGCGGCAGACCTGCAAGCCGCGCTGATCGCCGCCCGCATGGAAGCCTTGCCCCCGGATCTTGGCCCCTTTGACCTGGCCCTCTGCGCCCTGAACAGCTTTGCCTATTTGCCCACCCAGGCCGATCAACTGGCGATGCTCGGCGGTGTACAGGCGCGGTTGCGGCGGGGCGGGCTGCTGGTGCTCGACCTTAGCCCCGTGGACGCAGGCGGTCCCTTCCCCGCGGACGGCGAGGTGGTGCATCAGGGCGCCTGGGATCGGCCCGGCGGCGGGCGGGTGCTCAAGTTCGTCAGCGGCGTGTGGGACAGCGCCGAACAGCAGCACCACGTCCACTGGATCTACGACGAGGAAGACGCCGCCGGGCGCCTGCGCCGCACCACCATCCCGCAAACCTTGCGCTATACCTATCGCTGGGAAGCACAACTTCTGCTCGAACGCACGGGCTTCCGCCTGGCTGGTATCTACGGCTCCTACGACCTCGACCCCTACAACAGCGAGTCCCCGCGCCTGCTCCTGGTGGCGCAGCGGCCTTAGCCAACCAGCGGCAACAGCACCATGCCGCGGGCCGGTTTCAAACCAGCCCCTACACCGTCAGGCCAAAACGCGGGCCGGCACCAACCCCATGCCGCGGGCCGGGTTGAAACCGGCCCCTACACCACAGAGTTCATACCCTCCTGGCAGCAGCGGACAGATCCATCCGGGCGCAGGTCTATAGCAAGCCCAGGTAATGGAGCCGGGCACGCATCCAGCCGGCGGGCACGCTGAACAGGTCGGCCATCCAGGCGACGGCTTCATCCGGCGTCGCGGTCACGGCGCGGGCATAGATCCACGCGGGCCGGACCCAGGCGCCGGGCATAGTCGTCAGCCGGGCGAACAGGTCGGCCTCAACTTCGGCCTGCCTGTGGCGCGGATCGAGCGGCGGCCCGGCCCGGCGCGCATACGGGATCCCTGGCGCGCAACGATCCGGTAGGATGTGCAGCAATACATGCCCGGCCTCGTGGAACGCGGTAACGTACACCTCCCGCGTCGGGGCGTTCGAGTCCAGGCAGAGCGCGGCGTGCCTCTTGTAGCGCGCGAAGTCCACCGGAAAGGCATAGCCATATACCCCCGCGTCGCGTCCGTCGTCGCGCGGCGGCAGAATGAGGGTGACAGGTTCCAGGATGGCAAGCAGGTGCAGAATGGGGAACGGCGGCCCGGCCCCGCCGTACATGCGCACCACCTCAGCGGCAAGTTCGCATACACGGCGGTAGTCGGCGGGCGAAAGCGCGGTGAGCGCCGGATCGGGTTCAGGCAAGAGCGTCTCCAAAGTAGCGGATCAACGTCGCACAGCGCCTCTATTTTAGCACTAATGTTCTGCTTTTACAAGAGGATCGAGCCGTCAGCCGTGTGCTACGTAAAGCTGCGCGAACAGGAGACGCGCGGTCAAAATGGCGCCGCCTATGATGGGGCACCATGGGCATGGACTCTGCTCTTGACTTAGAGCGCTCTAACTTTCATATAATGATGATGGCCTGATTACCGATTTTCGGTGCAAAGGATGGGCAACAATTATGACAACCAATTTACGTGATACCGGCGCTGCTTTGACGACGACGGACAGTCAGCAATCTCGATCACCCAGGAGGCTGATGGAAACATACACGGTGCAGCAGGCCGCCACCCTGACCGGATTGAGTGAGCATACGCTGCGTTACTATGAGCGGATCGGCTTGATCCAGCCGGTGCAGCGCCAGGAAAGCAGCGGCCATCGCCGCTATGGCCCCACCGACCTGGCGAAGCTGGAGACCCTGGCCTGTTTGCGCGCCACCGGCATGCCCATCGAGCAGATGCGCCGCTACTTTGAGCTGCGCTCCCGCGGCGCCGATGCGGCCGCCGCGCAACAGGCACTCCTCGCGGCGCATCTGCAGGAACTGCAGCGGCGCATGGCCGCGCTCCAGGCGCATATCGCGTATGTCGAGCACAAGATAGCGTACTGGTGCGCCGTGGAGGCGCATGATGAGCCGGAGGCGGCGCGCATCGCCCGCGAGACTCAAGAGTTGGTCCGCGCTACCGTCGCCGATCGCGGCTGATCATTCACGCACGGAGCGTGCACACTGGAAGGTACACCATTATGAAAGCAACTCTGATCTATGGCGCGCACGATATTCGTTTCGAGACGGTACCCGACCCGCAGATCCAGCGGCCTACCGACGCCATTGTGCGCGTGGTGGCAAGCTGTGTTTGCGGCTCGGACCTGTGGCGCTACCGCGGGATTGTCCCGGTGCCCCAGCCCACCCGCATCGGGCACGAGTTCGTGGGGCTGGTCGAGGAAGTGGGCGACGCAGTGACCACGGTGCGGCCGGGCAGCTTCGTCATCGCGCCGTTCGTGATCAGCGACGGCACCTGCCCCAACTGCCGCAACGGGGTCACCACCTCGTGTTTGCACGGCTGCGGCTGGGGCGGGCGCGATGCATGGGACTTGCCGGTGGACGGCGGGCAGGGCGAGGTGGTGCGCGTCCCGCTGGCCGACGGCACCTTGGTCGCCACGCCGGAGCCACCCGACCAGGCGCTGATCCCCAGCCTGCTCACGCTGTCCGATGTGATGGGCACGGGGCACCACGCCGCGGTATCGGCGGGGGTCGGGCCGGGCAGCCGCGTGGTGGTCGTGGGCGACGGCGCCGTGGGCCTGTGCGGGGTGCTGGCCGCGAAGCGGCTGGGCGCGGAGCGGATCATCGCCATGTCGCGCCATCCCAAACGGCGGGAGTTGGCGACCGCGTTCGGCGCGACCGACCTGGTGGAGGAGCGTGGCGCCGAGGGCGCGGCGAAGGTCAAGAAGATGCTGGACGGCATCGGGGCGGACGCCGTGTTGGAGTGCGTGGGTACGAAGGAGTCGATGCAGCAGGCGATAGACTCGACGCGGCCCGGCGGGCGGGTCGGTTACGTCGGGGTCCCGGCCGGTGGCGCGGAGCTGCCGATCGGGCAGATGTTCGGCGCGAACATCAACGTGGCGGGCGGCGTGGCACCGGTGCGGGTCTACCTGCCGGAACTGCTGCGCGATGTGCTGGAGGGCCGCATCCAGCCTGGACGGGTCTTCGACCTGGAGTTGCCGCTCGCCGAGGTGGCGGAGGGCTACGCCGCCATGGACGAGCGCCGGGCGATCAAGTCGCTGCTGTGGCCGTAATCGGCCAATGATGTGCAGGGAGCAGTAAGATGCAGGTGAAGAATCCCCGCTCCTCCGATACCCCGGCCCGGCCAGGCGCTGCCGGCAGCGCCGAGGCCGGCGCTTCTGCCTGGAGTCCGCTGCACAATCCGGTTTTCCGCTCCATTTGGATCGCCTTGATTGCATCCAACATCGGCACCTGGATGCAGAGCGTGGGCGCGGCCTGGCTGATGACCTCGCTCACCACCTCGCCGCTGCTGGTCGCGCTCATGCAGACGGCGGTCAGCCTGCCCGTATTTCTGGTCGGACTCCCGGCGGGGGCGCTGGCCGATATGGTCGACCGGCGCAAGCTGTTGCTCGTCACGCAGGGCTGGATGCTCCTGGCCGCTCTCGCCCTGGGCTTGCTCACCTTGGCGGGACTTACGTCGGCCTGGACGCTGCTGGTCTTCACCTTCCTGTTGGGCCTGGGCGCCGCGCTCAACGGCCCGGCCTGGCAGGCTGTGGTCCCCGACCTCGTTGAACGCCGGGAGCTACAAGCTGCGGTTGCGCTCGACGCCACGGGGTTCAATGTGGCGCGCGCCGTCGGGCCGGCCCTCGGTGGCTTCGTGGTCGCCGCAGCAGGGCCGGCCGCCGTCTTTTTGTTGAACGCGACGTCCTTCCTCGGCGTGCTGGGGGCGATTTACCGCTGGCGGCACACCCGCGCCATCAGCGATGGCCCGCCCGAGGACATGCTCGGGGCCACCCTCGCGGGCATGCGCTACGTGCGCCATTCCATCGCCTTGCAGACCGTCCTCGTGCGTACCGGCGTCTTCATCCTCGGCTCGAGCGCCCTCCTGGCTCTGCTGCCGGTGGTGGCGCGGCAAGAGCTGGGCCTGGACGCGACCGGCTATGGCATCATTCTGGGCAGCCAGGGTTTTGGCGCGGTGGTCGGCGCGCTGTTCCTGCCGCGCCTGCGGCGCGCGCTGTCGCTCGATGCCTTAGCGGCGGCGGTAACCCTGGTTTACGCCGGAGCCACGCTGGCCCTGGCCTACCTGCGCGTCCTGCCGCTGTTGGTGCCGTGCATTGCGGCGGGAGGGATGGCCTCGATGACCATGTTGTCCAGCATGACCTTCGCCACGGTGACGGCCTCGCCGGCCTGGGTGCGCGCGCGGGCCTTGGGTCTCTACCTGCTCGTTTTCCAGGGCGTCATGGCTGCGGGCAGCTTCGCCTGGGGCGCGCTGGCCGAGCAATTCGGGACGGGAACCGCCCTTGCCGGGGCCGCCCTGGTCCTGGCCGGCGGACTGGCGGCGATGTGGCGCTGGCCTCTACACCAGGCCCAGCGCCTCGAACTGAATTACTCCAGGCACTGGCCTCAGCCCAATGTGGTGATTACGCCGGACCCGGAGGACGGGCCAGTGCTCATCACGATCGAATACCGGGTTCCCGCTGAGCGGACGGGCGAGTTTGCCGAAGTGATGGCGGCGATGCGGCGCTTCCGCCGCCGGGAGGGCGCCGTCCGCTGGGATCTGTTCCGCGACCTGGGCGATCCCGACCGCTACCTGGAGACCTTCGTGGTCCCTTCGTGGGGCGAGCACGTGCGCCAGCATGCCCGTGTCACCGCGGACGACCAGGCCCTCGAAGCCCGGCGCGACGCCTTACTACAGCCGGGCATCGCGCCGGTCACCGCGCACCTCATCGCGGCCCACGCCCTGGACGACCGGACCGTCGTGGAGTCTCTCGGCGGTGAGCTAGCCATCGATATGTAGCTGTGACTAGCGGGCGGGATCGCTGGTCGTACTACGCATCCGGTTTACACAATCACCGTGAATGACCCCACGGGCAGGAGCGGTAGGCGAATGGCCGGCCCGGCAGCGGGCAGACGACAAGGAGAAC
>JAICKM010000585.1 GCA_025927935.1 Chloroflexia bacterium
ATTGTGTATGCAAACACACCTCTTGAAAGGAGGTGGTACTCGACTAATAAAAGGGACTGGGCGGGTCTCGCGTGCTTACCCGGAGTTAGCCCACGTCTGACCGTATTACGGGGTTTCAAGCTTTCCACCAGATGGTGCCCTGGCAAGGCAGGCCACGGGGCCCTGGCTGTGCTGCCGGTTCAAATTTACCTAGCAAACTGTAGGAGGAGGAAAGACATTCCATGAAACCTTTGAAGTCTAGCTCGCTGATCATGCTGATTATCATAATGCTGCTCCTGAGCGCGTGCGGCGGCGCCGCCGACACGCCGACAACCGCGCCTTCGGGCGGGGGCGCAGGGGCCGTGGCGACCGATACCCCCGCCGCTGCCGGGGGCGCCGCGACTGATCCACCGGCCGCTGCCGGGGGCGCTGCCACTGATACTCCCGCCGCCGCTGCCGCCGCCACCGATACGCCAGCCGCCGCGGGGGGCGGCGCGGCCACCACTCCCACCGTGGCCCCGACCCCCACGGCCGTTTCCCTGGGTAGCTCCAGCGCCAAGACGACCATCAACATCTGGCACGGCTGGGCGGGCGATTATCTGGCCGCCAAGCAAGCCATCTTCGCCGCCTATGTGCAGGCGCACCCTGACGTCGCCATTAAGCTGCTGAACGTGCCTAGCATCGGCGACAAAGTCAAGAACGCGGTTCCCGCAGGCGTCGGCCCCGATATCATCGCCTGGGTGGACGACAATATCGGCCAGAACGCACTGATCGGCGTCATCGATCCCCTCGACGGCAAGGGCGGCATCGACCAGAATTATCTCAAGCAGAACTTCCCCGAGGTCGCCGCGAACGCCGTGACCTATAACGGGCAGATTTACGGCTTGCCTGAGACGTTGGAGGCGATCACCTTCTTCTATAACAAGAAATTGATCACCGCCGACAAGCTGCCCAAAACGACCACCGAACTGAAGCAGATGATGACGGATTACAACAAGGCCAACCCCGGCCAGTACTTCGCCGTCTGGAATCCGACCGACGCTTACTTTAACGCGCCATGGTTCTACGGCGCGGGCGCACAGTACGTCGATCCGGATGGGAACGCGCACCTGAACACGCCGGAAGCGCTAGCCGCCGCCCAGTGGATCCGCGGCTTGCAGGGGCTGATGCCCAAGGACATCGACACCAACGTGGCCGACGCGCTGTTCAACGACGGCAAGGCGGCCATCGAACTCAGCGGCCCGTGGCGGGTAGCCGACCTGCAGAAGGCCAAGATGGACTTCGGCCTGGCTAAGATCCCCGCCGTCGACTTCGGCAAGGGCGGTCCAGCCCGGCCGTTCGTAGGCGTCAAGACTCTTATGCTGGCCCACGGCAGCAAGAACGCTGATATCGCCGTCGACATCATGAAGTTCTACACCTCCGCGGAGCAGCAACAGACCATGGCTAAAGCGACCGGCGAAGTGCCGGCCAACACGGCCGCCGCCGCCGCGCTTGCCAGCGATCCGATCGTGAAGGGCTTTAACGACCAGGCCGTTGACGGTGTGCCGCTGCCCAACACGCCGTTCATGGGCGCCCTCTGGGACCCGGCCGCCAAGGCCTATACCGCCCTGTGGACCGGCAGCGCCGATCCGCAGCAGATCATGAACGACTCGCAGAAAGTGGCCGAGGCCGCGCTCGCGAAGATGAAATAAGAACATATGGCCCCTGGATATGTTCGGTGGTATCCGCGCCGGACATATCCGGGGTGCCGCACCTACGTTGCTCGGCGACGGCATCCGGCCGTCCCCATCAGGAGGTTAAGCCATGGCGCGAAGTACCTTGACTGCTGATAAGGCCGGGGCCGTCACGCGGGTGGATCAGCAGGGGGTGAGCCGCGAGAAGCGCGAGCGCTACCTGAACGCGGCGACCTATATCACCCCGGCCATGATCGGGATTTTCATCTTCAGCATCATCCCGATCCTCTATACCTTGTACACCTCGTTCACCAACCGCAACACGTTCCATTTCCCGCCGGCCGCCAATTTCTTCGGCCCGCCGAAGACAGGGGCCTTTACGTTCATCGGCGTTCAGAACTACATCAGCCTCTTCTGGGACCAGGCCAGCAGTGCCTTCAACGCCGACTTTTTCGCGGTCATGGGCAACACCTTGCTCTACACCCTGGTCTGCCTGGCACTCTTCTTCGTGGTGGGCCTGGGCCTGGCGCTGCTCTTGAACAGCCCCTATGTGAAGGCGCAGACCTTCTTCCGCACGCTGATCATCTTACCGTGGGCCGCGCCCGCGGTCTTGACTGCGCCGATCTGGAAGTTCTTCTTCAACAGCAGCTTCGGCCCGATCGACCAGATCTTGCGCATACTTGGGGTCAGCAACCCGCCGAACTGGCTGGGCGACCCGCTGTGGGCCTGGATCGGCGTCGTGCTCGTGAATCTCTGGCTGAGCTACCCGTACTTCATGTTCATCACCCTGGGTGCGCTGGCCAGCGTGCCCGCCGAGATGTATGAGGCCGCCAAGATCGACGGCGCCGGGTGGTGGACCCAGCTCTTCAAGATTACCCTGCCGCTGATCCGTCCGGCGCTGCTACCTGCAATGATCCTCAGCGGCATCACGACGTTCCAGATGTTCAACACGGTTTGGATCATTACGGCGGGCGGACCGTTCCCGAACGTGGGCCGGCCGGGCGCCACCGAGTTCGTGATGGTCTATGCCTATCACTACGGCGTGCAGCAAAACAACTACGGCCTGATGAGCGCCTTCGCCGTCGTCGTGTTCGTCTTGCTGTTTGCGGTCACCATGATCAACGTGCGCATGAGCCGGCTAACCAAAGGAGCGTGATGAAGAATGAGCGCCATTGAGTCCACTCGCGGTATCGCCCGGCCGGCGTCCGATGTTGAAGCACAGGTCCTGGCCGAAGCCGAGGCGATCAAGCAACGGCAGCGTCGCGATTTTATCTGGAAGAGCATCCTGGCCCACTTCGTCGTATTACTGTTCGTGCTGTTCGCGGCGTTTCCGATCTACTTCCTGATCACCGCTGCCTTCCGGCCGGGCCAGGCCCTCTATAGCACCAATCTGCAATTGATCCCGACGGACGTGACGATGGACAACTTCGACCACATGATCAATCACACGGCGCTGCTGACCTGGTTGCGCAACAGCATCATCGTGGCCCTGGCGACGACGGTGCTGAGTGTCTGCCTGGCAACGCCCGCGGCCTACGCCTTCTCGCGCTGGCAATTTCCCGGCCGGAACGCCATCCTGGGCTTCATGCTCGCCATCCAGGCCTTCCCGGCGATCCTGGCCCTGATCGCCATCTTCGTGATCTTCAAGGAACTGCATTTGCTGGATAATCTGTTCGGCCTGGTGCTGGCCTACTCATCGGGGGGCCTGGTCTTCGCGATCTGGAACACCAAGGGCTACTTCGATACCATCCCGCCGGATCTGGAGGAAGCGGCTATGGTCGACGGCGCTACCCCCTCGCAGGCGTTCATCCGGGTCATTCTGCCGCTGGCGCGGCCCGTGATCGCGGTGACGGCGCTGCTGGGCTTCATGGCCGGTTGGGGTGAGTACATCGTAGCCCAGACTGTGTTGTTCAGCGAGGAGAAGTACACCTCCATGGTCGGGCTGATCACGCTGCAAACCGATTACAGCCTGCCCTGGGGCTGGTTTGCCGTCGGCTCGATCTTCGCCATGATCCCGGTGATGGCGCTCTTTATGGCCTTGCAGCGGCAACTGATTGGCGGCCTGACGCTCGGCGGCGTCAAGGGTTAGGGATCAGATAACACCGCGCCGGTGGCCGGCGCCCTGGTGGCATATCACCAGGGCACCGGCCCTACCCGCCGCAATGCGAGGAGGATGCGCATGGACAGCAATGATCGAATGGCACCGCCCGAGGATGCTAATCCCGAGGATGACACCTCGCAGGCGGATACGGCATCCACGACCCTGGTTGGTGCCAACATTCTGGGCATCAATGCCGGCACCTTCCCCGGCGGCATTGCCGGCCCGGCTGCCGAGATTGCCGCCGGGGAATCGGCGGACGAAACCGACCCGGCGCTCCGGCAGAGCGACCTGACCGGCATGGACAGCCCCAACCGGGTCACGGGCGACCAGGGAGTCTCGGCCAAGCAACGCGAGGTGGAGGCCGACGAACTGAACAGCTAGCCACGGGCGGCTCGGAGTCCGCTGCCCGCGCGGCCAGGGCAAGACTGCCCTGGCCGCGCGGCTGTCCGCCGCTTCCGCAAGGCCGAACGGGTCTCCAGAGGGCATCGGCGATCTCTGCGGTAAGCAAAGGTAGCTGCGCGTCGTTAGTCAGGCGCAGGCCCGCGGGTCGTTGGCTCGCGCCGGCTTCCCTGTGGTGTTGTTTGTGATCTTCGTTGCCCAATTGACAGGCGGCGTTCGGTGGGGAGAGCGTGGGCACGCACGTTGAATAGATCTTCAGACCAGCGCGTGCGGCCAAGGAGTAGCATATGCGCTCGTTCTCATTGCTCACACGTCGCGTAATCCCCCTGGTTCTGCTGCTCACCTTGACGCTGAGTTGTGGCCCGGCAGCGCCCACGGCCCCGCCGACCCTTGCGCCGCCCACTGCTGCCCCGGCGCCCGCCCCGCCCACCGCCTTCGCGACCCCCACAACCGCGGCGCCGGAGGTCGCGCCGCCCG
>JAICKM010000985.1 GCA_025927935.1 Chloroflexia bacterium
CAATTACTGCACGAGTGGGCCGCGCACGATCTCATGCACACGGTGCAGGCTGAGCGCGCCCTGATGCAGCCCTTCATCGCCGGATCGGGGCCGTGGCGCGATTACTTCCGCGACCATGACGTAGCCCTCGCCAGTGCGTAGGGCCGGAGTAGGGGGAGGCGCCCATGCTGGAAATTGAGTTCTGGTCGGATCTGCATTGCCCGTGGTCGCATGTCGCGGCCATCCGGTTGCGGCGGGCCTTAGCCCAACTCGACACGCCGACCCGCGTCCACTGGCGCTGCTGGCCGCTGGAATTGGTCAATCATAACGGCACGCCGCGCACGACCATCGAGACCGAGCGCCCGGTACTGGCCCAGTTGGAGCCGGATGCTTTCGCGCCCTGGACGCGCACCGATTACCCCGATACCTTCCTGCCCGCTATGGCCGCGCTCAAGTGCGCCGCGCGCCAGGGACCGGAGGCCGAGGATCGCTACGACTCGGCGCTGCGCTTCGGCTTCTTCCGCGACATTTGCAACCTGGCCCTGACCGACGATTTGCTGCACCTGGCCGAATCCGCCGGTCTCGATATGGACCGCCTGGCGGCCGACTTCTGGGCCGGGCACGGCCACGCGGCCGTCTGGCAGGACTGGCAGGACAGCAAAACTCGCGCGATCCAGGGCAGCCCGCACCTGTTTGTCGTGGGCAGCGACCTGAACGTGCATAACCCCGGCATCCAGTCCCACGACAGCCCGTTTGGCATCCCGATCATCGACGGCGACGATCCGCGCTTTCTCGAAGGCTGGGTGCGCCAGGCGCTGGAGGCCGGAACGGCTGCCGGGCGGTAAACCCCCGGTGCAAACTCATGCGAAATGGAGCGCCCATGCACCCATCCCCCATCCCCACTGCCGGCGATCACCCGGCGCCGGCGCCCACCCGCGAGTCGCCTGCCCCGCCGCCTGCCGAAGACGGCGAGGAAATCAGCCCCTGCCCGAATTGCGGCGCCCCAATGTACGCCGTGCGCGGCAGCAAACAGGCCGTCTGCGGCAACTGCGGCTTCAAAGATAGCTGCTGCTTTTAGCGGCTACAGGCATACCGATGCGCTTGTTCTATAGCCCCGCCTATGTGCTGGCCGGGTATGCGTTCGACACGACGCGCAAATCCGGGTGGATCGCGGAGTCGCTGAGCCAGGAGCCGATTCCCGGCGTCCGGATCGAGGCGCCGCTGCCGCTGACTGCGGCTGAGGTGGAGGCGATCCACGACCCCGCTTACATCGCCGCTGTACGCACCGGTCAGCCGCGCGCTCTGGCCGAGTCGCAGGGGTTTCGCTGGGACGCCGGGCTCTGGCCCATGGTGCTGGCCTCGAATGGGGGCGCGGTGGTGGCGGCGCGCGCCGCGCTGGCGGACGGCGTGGCCGGGTCGCTATCGAGCGGGCTGCACCATGCCCGGCGCGACCACGGCGCGGGCTACTGCACCTTCAACGGCCTCGTGCTGGCGGCGCGGGCGGCGCAGGCCGCGGGGGCGCACCGCATCCTGATCCTGGACCTCGACGCCCATTGCGGAGGCGGCACCTACTCGCTGATCGGCGCCGACCCCGAGGTGTGGCACCTGGATGTGGCGGTGCACCCCTTTGACGCCTATGACCCCGACGCCCGCGCCACCCTGGATCTCGTGACCACGGCAGCAGACTACCTGCCCGCGATCCGCGCACGCCTGGGGGAACTGGCGGCACATGGCCCTGCCTTTGACCTCTGCCTGTACAACGCGGGCATGGACCCCTCTGCGGGGTGCTCCAACGGCGGGCTGCCGGGCATCAGCGAAGATATCCTGGCCGAACGCGAACGGCTGGTCTTTGCCTGGTGCCGGGCGCAACGCATCCCTGTCGCCTTCGTCCTGGCGGGCGGCTACATCGGCGGACGGCTCACCCCGGCGGGCCTGGTCGCCCTGCACCGGCTGACCCTGGCCGCCGCGGCAGGCTCTTAGGGCGCGGGCGCCGCTGGGGCGCTGAGGATCACCACGCGCTGGTTATCGCTGTCGAGCACATAGAGGCGACCATCCGGCCCGGCGGCCACGCCCACGGGCACAGCGAGGCCGAGCGCCGCCGAGTCCGGCGTTTTCAGCACGGTGGCCGGTCCGGCTTGCAGATCGATAAAGTTCACCGTGTTGCCCGCGGGATCGGTCACGGCCAGC
>JAICKM010000481.1 GCA_025927935.1 Chloroflexia bacterium
ATCAGTATCTCCTGTTCGACCACTTCTTCAGCGCGGCGGCGGCCGGCAGCGTCACCAATCATATGTACTGGGTGGCCGGGGCCCCCGGCACCACGAACGACCAGTTGCCCGACGCAGGCTGGGGCGACTTGCCGACCATCTTCGACCGCTTGCAGGCGCAGGGCGTCTCCTGGAAATTCTACGTGCAGAACTACGATCCCAGCCTGACCTACCGGCACCGGGAGCATGGACCACGCGATACGCAGATTGTGCGCGTGCCGCTGCTGGCCTATGACCGCTTCATCGACGATCCGGCGCTCGCCGGCCACATTGTCGATCTCGACACCTACTATGATGATGTGCGCAACGGTACGCTGCCGGCTGTAGCCTACATCGCCCCTCTGGGCGCCAGCGAGCAACCGCCGGGCGACGTCGGCGCGGGCCAGCGCTTCGTGAAGGGCCTGGTCGATACGCTGGTCAAGAGCGACGCCTGGGCGAGTTCCGCTTTCATCCTTACCTACGATTATTGGGGTGGCTGGTACGACCACGTTGCGCCGCCGCGGGTCGACAGCTATGGCTACGGCTTCCGCGTGCCCACCCTGCTGATCAGCCCCTACGTGCGCAAGGGCACGATCAACAGCACTACGTTTGACGTTACGTCCGTTCTGAAATTCATCGAGGAAAACTACGGGCTGAAGCCGTTAGCCACGCGGGATGCGCAGGCCACGAGCATCGCCAAGGCATTCAATTTCGCGCAGGCGCCACGCGCGCCGCAGATTCTTTCGCTGGACCCGCCCGCGGGCACACTGCCGGGACCGCGCCGGGTCGTTCTGGAACTGTCCTACGGCGGTGCGTTAGTCATTGCCGCACTGATTATCGCCTGGGCGGCGTTCGGTTCACGGTTCCGGATGCGCTCTATTTACATCCGATCGGTGTCTGCCAGGCTCCCCTCGAGGAAGGATGGTAAGCGATGAACTATCGACTGCAAATTATCCGCACGCCTTTGACGCTGGTCCTGCTGGCCCTGCTGGCGCTACTGAGCGGTCTCTCGGCCCAGGCCGGTCAGCGCCCGGCGCAGCCCGCCGGCAGCCCGGCCCCCGCCGGCGAGCGCCCGACGCGGGCCCCCGACCACACGACCACCGTGCTCACCGTCCAACTGCCCGTGGCCCACGACACGGGGCGGCATCTGCCCGTGGTGGCCCATCTGACGAAGAGCACCGGTGAGCCCATCAGCGGCATCACGATTGTCTTCTTCGTCGACTCCCAGCGCGACGGCCAGGCGAATACGGATGCCAACGGTAATGCGACCTGGCGGCTGCGCACCGAACTGAATGCCGGGACGCACTATGTCCAGGTGGTGCTGTACCAGGTCGGCTCGTTGCTGCCCGCCCAGGCTTCGACCCAACTGCTGGTCGAAGGCACTAAACTGGACCTGCAGATCGTGCCGGCCCTGGCGGCGGGCGGGAGCCGCGCGCTGATAACCGCGCACCTGACCAGCGCGTCCGGCAAGCCGGTCGAAGGTGGCTTGATCACCTTCTCGGTGGACGGCACGCGCGCCGGGGAAGCCGCCACCGACCCCACCGGCACGGCCCAGTGGCGCTTCGACGGCAACCTGGCCGCCGGGAACCACACGATCCAGGCGGCGTTCGCCGGGCTGCCCGCGTTCACCCCATCGCAGGCGTCCGCGTCGCTGGCGGCGGGGGCGTCCAAGCTAACCATCGCGCGGGTGCCCGCGCCGGGCCAGAATCCCAGTCGAGCGCCGGTGGTCGCCCACCTCACCACGGACGCCGGCACGCCGATCAACGGCGCGTCCATTACCTTCCTGACCGATAACCAGCCGAACGGGCAAACCGCGACCGACCCGGCGGGCAACGCCGTCTGGCATCCGCGCACCGAACTGGCGGTCGGCACCCACACCATCACCGCGGTCTTCGACGGCGTGCAGGGCTACCTGGCCTCGCGGGCCACGTTGCAAGTGAGTGTCGCGCCGACGACCCTGACGATCAAGGCGGCCTCGACCGCGAATCAGAGCGGTTCGCGCGTCCCCGTCGTGGCCCATCTCGTCGATGGCGCCGGTAAGCCGGTTGAGCAAGCGACCGTGGATTTCCTGGTGGACGGCGTGCGCGACGGCGAAGCCTCCACCGACAGCGCGGGCGACGCCACCTGGCGGCTGCGCACCGATCTGGCGGGGGGCGCGCACAAGGTCGAAGCCGTGTTCTCCGGACTGGCCGACCTCGGCCCGTCGCGCAGCACACTGCAAGTGACCGTGAACACGACCCGGCTCGTCGTGCAGACGAGCGCCGCCGGGTCATCCGCAGCGGTCACGGCCCGGCTCACCACCGCGGACGGCAAGCCGGTGCCCAACGCCCTGATTAAGTTCCTGGTGGACGGCACGGCGGACAGCGCCACGGCGACCGATGCCGCCGGTAACGCCGAGTGGCGCACGCGCCAGGGGCTGCCGGCCGGAGCGCATAAGATCGAAGCGGTGTTCGAGGGCCTGCCGGGGCTGCTGGGCGCCCAGGCCACGATCCAGTTGACCGTCGGCGGCACGAAGATCGATCTGCGCATGGCGGCCACCGCCGGGCAGGTCGGGACCCGGATTCCGGTTGTCGCCCATCTCACCACGGCCAACGGCCAGCCGGTCGCCAAGACCGTGGTCGAGTTCCTGGTGGACGGCGCGCACGACGGCGAAGCCCTGACCGACCAGGCGGGTAATGCCACCTGGCGGCTGCGCGAGGGCATAACCTCCGGGAGCCACAAAGTCGTCGCCACGTTTGCCGGATCGCCCACGCTCGCGGGCGCCACGACCAGCATGCAAGTTACGGTGGGCGCCACGAAGCTGGAGTTCCGCTCCAGCGGCCAGGCGTCGATTATCGTGCGGCTGACCGCGGGCGGCCAGCCGGTCGCCAAGGCGCCGATCCACTTCCTGGTCGACGGCAAGGAGACCGGGCAGGTGGCGACCGATGCCACGGGCACGGCGACCTGGACCCCCAAGGGCCAACTGGCGGCCGGCGGTCATAAGATCGACGCCGTCTTCCGCGGGGCGCCCGGCCTGCTGGCGAGCCAGGCATTCACCCAGTTGATGGTGGGCGCGACCACACTCGCGGTCCAGCCGGTCGCCGGGGGCACGCCGGGCAGCACGCGCCAGCAGGTAACGGCGCATCTGGTTGACGCCGCGGGTAAGCCGGTGGCGAAGGCGACCATCCAGTTCCTGGCCGACGGTACGCGCGACGGCGAAGCCGCCACCGATGCCGACGGCAACGCCACCTGGCATATCCGCCGCGACCTGGCGGCCGGAGCGCACAAGATCGACGCGACGTTTGCCGGGATGCCCGGCCTGGTCGGGTCGCGCGCCTCGACCCAGGTCAATGTCGCCGTCAGCAAGCTTGAACTTCAGCAGAGTCCCGCCGCGGCCGGCGGCACGCGCGTGCCGACCGTGGCTCACCTGACCGACGCCGCCGGCAAACCGATCAGCGGCGCCGTTATCGAGTTCCAGATCGACGGCGTGCGCGACGGGGAAGCCGCCACGGACGCCAATGGGAACGCCACCTGGCGCGTGAGCCAGTCGCCCGCGCAGGGATCGCATAAGGTAGCCGCCGTCTTCGGGGGCATGCCGGGCCTGCTCGGTGCGCAGGCGAGCACGCAGTTCAGCGTGGGCTCGACCACCCTGGCGGTACGGATGGTCACCGATCCGGCGCAGAGCGGGGAGCGCCCCCCGGTCACCGCGCATCTGACCGACAGCGCGGGTAAGCCGGTCGCGGGCGGCGTGGTGCAGATCCTGGTGGACGGCAAGCGCGACGGCGAAGCGGCGACCAATGCCGCGGGCGACGCCGCGTGGCGCATCCGCAGCGATCTCACCCCCGGCACGCACAAGATCGAAGCCCAGTTCGTGGGCTTGCCGGGCTTGCTGCCTGCGACCGCGGCCACACAACTGACTATCGCCCCGACCAACCTGGTTCTGCAGTCGGTACCCTCCGGCGCGCAGGTGGGCGATCCCTTCGTGATGCAAGCGCGGCTTACCAATGCGGCCGGCGCGGCCATTCCCGACGCGCGCGTGGAATTCTTCGTGAACGGCAGCCGCGACGGGGAAGCGCGCACCGACGCCGGCGGCGCCGTCACCTGGCGGCTGCGGCGGCTGCTGAGCGCGGGGACCTACACCGTCACCGCCCAGTTCGCCGGGGTGCCCGGCCTGGAGCCGGAGGCCAGCTCCGCGCAGGCCACCGTCAAGCCCAAGGAGATCGAGATCCAGACCGTCCCGACGCTACCGGGCATGCAGTTCATGCTCGACGACAAGACGTTTACCAGCGACGCCAACGGCATCGTGCGGCTGCCGGTTTCCGAGCCGCGCACCTACAAGCTCAAGGTGCTGCCGCTGGACGCCGGCAAGGCGGGAGTGCGCGCCGAGTTCGTGCGCTGGGGCGATGACATCTTCACCGCGGAGCGCGATCTCGTCGTCCCCGCCCGCGACCGCTATCAGATCGGGTTCAATGTCAGCTATCTGGTCAACCTCACGTTCGCCGATCTCGGCGGGCGGGCCGTCGATCCGTCCCGCGTGACGGCGATCACGCTTAAGAGCAGCAACGGCAAGGACACCTCCACCGGCACCTCGACCTCGCGCTGGCTGCCCGGCACCGGGGTGACGCGCACAGGCGTCGGCCTCCAGGAACGGAAGATCCAGTACGCTCTGGAAGAAGCGATCGTCGGCGGGTCCAATGTCGTGAACCAATCCGAGCAACGCTTCACGCCGGGCACGGCCACCACCTGGCCGATCACCCTGCGCTTCTACACCGTCCACTTCATCGCGCGGGACGCGCTGTTCGACTTCCCGATGGGCAAGAGCGTCCGGCTCGAATATCCCGACAAGCACGTGCAGAACATCGCCTTGGGGCCGAACGCTGAGTTCACTCTCGATTCGCTGCCGCGCGGCGCCTACCAGGTCAGCGTCGTCAACGTGCCTGGTATCTCGCCGGCCACGCCCATCGCCCTGTCGCAAGACCAGGACGCGCGCTTGCTGGTGCTCAGTTATCTCGACATCGCCGTCGCGCTGGGCGTGCTGGGGCTGATCGCACTCGGCCTGCTGCTCGTGGGCCGCTTCCAGGTCATCGCCAAAGTGCGGCGCCGCTTCGGTTGGGAGAAAGTGGGCGTCGCCCCGGCCCATCGCACCGTGCGGCTGCCCGAACAGGACCAGCGCGCCATCCTAGCCGGCACGGCGCCGCTCGCCGGGGAAGAACATCCGCATGTGAATACCACGTCGCGCTACTCGGTGCCCGAACTCATGACCTATGAGGTGGTCAACGGCTCGCGCAATGTGGAGCGCATCCTGCTCGGCGACCGGCTGTGGGAGCGCACACCTAACGGCGAGTGGCTCGTCAGCGCGCGGGCCAAGGATGCCGATGCCGAGCACGCCGCCGATGTCGTGCCCGACGGCGTTCCCGTGGAGCCGGCTCCCGAAATCGAGCAGGAGGGTAACGTCACCATCCTGCGCTGGTATGACCTGGATCGCGATGCGGATATCACCTTGCAGGTGGACTCCGCCACCGGGGTCCCCCAGTCGATGCGCCAGGCGCCGCGTAACGCCGGCCCCGGCTTTACCGTGACCTACAACAACTAAGACTATCGC
>JAICKM010000947.1 GCA_025927935.1 Chloroflexia bacterium
GGGCCGCAACAGGGCAGCGGCCAGCCGTCATACTCCGGCCCGCAGCCGGGCAGCGGCCAGCCCACCTATCCCGCGCAGCAGCCGGGCGGCGGCCAGCCGTACCAACCCTACTCCGGTCCCGCCGAAGGCAGCGGCCAACCCGCCGCGCCACCGCCGTACACCCCGCCCAACATGAGCGACGCGAACGAAGGCGCCACCCGGCGGATTGATTCGCCCGCCGTGCCGCCCATCAGCGGCGAGACCGGCAAGCTGCCGCCGGTGGGCAACCGGGATGCCGGGCGCCCCGGCGGTCCCAGCGATGTCGGCGGCCCGCCCACCGGCGGCCCCAGCGACCCTGGTTATGGCGGCAGCGGCCAGTAGTGCCCGCCCGCCCGGAGGTACCCGGCGATGAGCGATGACCGCGTGCGCGACTCGGACTCCGGCCCCGCCGCGCCCGATGCCCCGGCCGGTGCGCCCTATAGCAGCAAGGCGACATCGGGCACCACCACCCGCGACGACGACAACGAGAGCGATACGCTCGGCACGGTGGAACCCGGCGCCGGCGTCACCGATGTGCGCGGCCAACCGCTGGCGGGATCGCCCGGCGGCGGCGCGCTCGAAAGCTGATTGACAATTCAGGTCAGGGAGATTACAAGGGAGGATACAATGGCAATACTCGATGTTGTGGAATTTCTCGATCCCACGGGTACCTCAATCGTTCACCGCGAGCCGCCCTACGGCTCCGGCGACTTCAAGCTAGGGTCCCAGGTGATCGTGCGCGAAAGCCAGGTGGCGGTCTTCTTCCGCGACGGCAAGGCGCTCGACGTGCTCGGCCCCGGCCGTCACACGCTGAGCACGCAGAACATCCCGATCCTAAGCAGCATCATCAACATCCCCTTCGGCGGTAACAGCCCGTTCAAGGCCGAAGTCTACTTTGTGAACATGGCCGATATCCGCGACATGAAGTGGGGCACCACCGAGCCGGTCGTCTTCCGCGACAGCGAACTCGGCATGGTCCGCCTGCGCGCCTTCGGCACCTACACGATGGCCGTCGCCGACCCGCAGCAGTTCGTGACCAAGATCGTCGGCACGCAGGGCATCTTCGAGCGGTCGGACATCGAAGGCTACCTGCGCAGCATCGTCGTCTCCCGGCTGAACGACACGCTGGGCGAGACGATGAGCACCTTGCTCGACCTGCCCAGCCACTACAATGAACTGGGCGCGTCGATGCGCGCGACCGTCGCCGACGACTTCGCCAACCTGGGCCTGCAACTGAAGCAGTTCTTCATCACGGCGATCACTCCGCCGGAGGAAGTGCAGCGGGTCATCGACCAGCGCACCAGCATGGGCGCCGTGGGCGACATGAACAAGTACATGCAGTTCCAGGCGGCCCAGGCCATGGGCAACATCGGCCAGGGCGGCGGGGGCGGCGGGGCCGCCGAGACGGGCCTCGGCCTCGGCGCGGGGGCGGGCCTCGGCCTCGGCATGGCCCAGGCCATCGGCCAGAGCCTGCAAGGCGCCTTCCAGCAGCCCCAGCAACAACAGCAGCAGCAGCAGGCGCAGCAGGGCGCGCAGACCCAGAACACGGCCAACGTCACCCCGGCCACCGCCGGCCCGGCTTCGGCCTCGATGGGCGCGCAGATCACCTGCCCCAACTGCCACGCGCAGATCCCGGCCGGCTCGCGCTTCTGCCCGGAGTGCGGCACCAACCTGGCGACCAAGCCCACCTGCCCCAACTGCCACGCCGAGGTCGCGCCCGGCGCCAAGTTCTGCCCGAACTGCGGCCAAAAGCTCGGCTGACGCAGTGCTGAGTGCTGAGTGCTGAGTGCTGAGACGAGTGGTCAGTGGTCAGTGATCAGTGATCAGTAACGAGGCGTTAGTAGCGCGTTAGCTGAGTAACTAGAGCACAAACAAAAGGGCCGCCGGTGCAATGCCGGCGACCCTTTCTCAATGCGGATTCCCGCAACTCCACCTGTGTAGCTGCGCGATTTATCGCGCCGTACTCGTTTATCGTCAGCGCATTCTGCCCCAAAAGATGCTTGCAACCGGCGCTAATTTCGCAAACCAACCACTCGTCGTACTGACAACTGACCACCGACCACTGACCACTCGTCTCAGCACTCAGCACTCAGCACTCGTCCGCTCGGTGGCGGCCCAGGAGTTGGGCGGTGCCGAGGGGGGCGGTAAGGCCGGCCAGCGTGCCGGCTTCCACCTGGAGATTGAGGTAGGTGAGCACCCAGGTGTTGAGGTTGAAGGCGCTGACCGCGCCGTCCCAGGCCAGCAACCCCACGGCCAGGATCGCGGCCACGGCGCCCGCCACCCACAGGGCGGTGCTCTGCGGCGCCGCGCCCAGCAGCGACCAGATCCCGGCGACCAGCCCGGCGGCCAGCGCCGCCAGCAGCACGGAGACCACCA
>JAICKM010000728.1 GCA_025927935.1 Chloroflexia bacterium
GAGGTAGGCCAGGGCCGTGCCGACCAGGGCGGTGCCCAAATTGCGCCCGCGATAGGCCGGGTCGAGGCGGATCTCGTGCAGGTAGCCGTGATCCTGCCCCGCGCCCGACGCCCGGATGACGCCGACCTCGCGGCCCTGCGAATCGGCCAGCACGAAGATGCCCTCCGGCTCCCAGGCGGCGCTTTCAGTCAGGTTCGCCAGTTCTTCGGGTTCGATCAGGGTGTAGCCGGGATCGTAGGCCCCCAGGCGGTTGGCGAGCGCCCGGTATTCTTCGCTCGCATCCGGCTCATCGGCCAGACTGCCGATGGTGAAGCCCTCCGGCAGATCGACGGGCGGCAAATCGGTCATGCCCGCGCGCACCAGATGGGCGGCCTGGCCGACAACGCCGAATCCGTGCGCCAGCAAGAAGCTGCGCCCCGGCGCGTCGTGCTGGTCGATGGTCGTCTCCAGCACATGATGGCCGCGATCCCGCGCGGCCTGTTCGAGGTGGGCCAGCAGGCGGCTGCCCAGGCCGTGCCCCCGCGCTTCGGGCACGACGAAGATCTCGAAATTGCCGGGGGCGCGGTCGTGCAAATGGATCGTCGGGTAGCAGATCGCGGCAGCCACGGGCTTATCGCCCAGCCAGACGAGGCGGGCGTCGCGCTCCAACTCAAAAGCCGGGTGCCCGTAATACTCGGCCACGCGCTCCACGGGCCAATCGGTGCCTCGCGTGGCGTTCACCACCGTCGCCAGCGCGGCGAGATGGGCGGTATCATTAACATACCCCTCGATCCGCAGGTTCTTAAACCCGCCCTCCGCCCAGGGCTGGCCGATTGCTATCCCCGCCATCGTTTGGTTCCTCCTTAGCTGACGCCTTACGCTTGAATAATCCGGCGGACGCAGAGCGCAACCTGGGCGCGGAAGCGGACCGCCGGGTCGTCCAGATCAAGGCCGGTGACTTCGGCGATGCGGTCGAGCCGGTAGCTCAGCGTGTTGCGGTGCAGGATCAGGGCTTTGGCCGTCTCGCTGTGGTTGCCGCCGTGAGTCAGGAAGGCGTCCAGAGTCTCCAGCAATTTGGCATGCGGACCGGCGCTGCCGTTGGCGTCGCCGTCCGCCGGGGCTAGCGCGCCCAGCGTTTCTTCGTAGAATGCGCGCATCTCCGTGCGGTGGTGCTCGCGCAGGGGGAGCAGCAGGCGGTAGATGCCCAGGTCGGTGTAATTGCACGCGTAATCGCCGCCGAACAGGTGCCAGGCCGCCCAGAGCGCCTGCTCGGCCTCTTGCCGGGCACGCGCCGCGCCGCTGACGCCGGGATGCGCCCGTCCCACTCCACTGGCGGCGCGGTGGCCGTTGTGATCGGCCAGGTAACGTTGCAGATCGGCCGCCAGGCGCAGCAGGCGTTCGGGCGGCTCGACCGGTTCGCGGGGCGGGGCCGTGCGGCTGCCGGCCGGCCAAAGCACCGCCAGGCGCCGCCCCAGCACCTGGAACAGCGCGCCGCTGTCGCGCACGGCGGGCAACAGGGCCTGGGCGGCCGCTTCCAACAGGGGTTCGGCGGCGGCGAGATGGGCCGCCGGCGCGTCGGAGCCGGGCGCCGTGACCGAGACCAGGGCGACGGCGTAGGCGGGCGCGATCTCCATGCCGAGCGCCCTGGCGCGCGCCAGCAACAACTCGTCGCCGACGCCGGGCACATGGTTCAGCAGGTCGGTCAGGAACTCGCCGCGCAACCGCTGCTCCGTCCGCGTTTCGGCCACAGCCACGGCCTGGCTGCGCGCCATCTCCAGCGCGCAGACCCCGGCGGTACGCGCCAGCGTCAGCGCATCTACCGCGGCGGCCGGCGCGGGCACGGCCAGCAGCAGGGCGGCCACCGGGCGCTCGCGGACCAGCACCGGAGCCACGAGCAGGACGGTATCGGGTCCAGCGTCGAGGGTCAAAACGGGCGGCTCGGTGGCGCGGGCGCCTTGCAGGCCGGTGGGCGCTTGCCAGGCGGCCAGCGCCTGCGCGCCCAGCCGGTTCCAGAGCCGGGTCAGTTCCGCCATGGTCGCTGCCGTCCCGCTCAGCGTTTTGCGGGGCAAGGCCAGGTGGTGTAGCTCCAGGGCGGGGGGCGACCCACTCAGGGCCGCCGGGGCATGGGTCAGATCGGCCAGGGTGCGCACGATGGTGTCGAGGCTGGCGCTGCGCCCCGTGGGCGCGCCGTCGGCGAGTTGGAACTGCACTTCCTGTAGCGCCGCCGTGCGGTTATAAAACTCGTCGCGCCGCTCGCGCACCAGCATGGTGACGGCCCGCTCCACGTCCGCCAGGTGGATCTCCTCGCCGAGCAGCACCAGCGGGATCTTATGCGCGTCGGCGGCGGCCAGGGCGGCGGCGCGCTCGGCCGGCGCGAAAGCGCCGCGCAGGACCAGGCCCGCGGCGTCCCGTTCGGCCAGCCACGCGAGCAGCGTCGGCAGGCTGGCGGGCGGATCGAGCTGGTGGAGAGCCACGGCGGAGGCCAGAGCCAGTTCGCCGGGTTTGAGGACCGGGAAGATCGGGCTGCTGGGGCGGGCAGTCACCGTCCAGGTGACTTCGTGGAGTAGCCCTGCCCCTCCTGCCGTCAGGGTGTAGCCGCCCGGCAGCGGCGCGAGGGCCGTATGGAGAACATCGGCGACAGTTACGAGCGGCATTTTTCGATCAAGCGGTCCACAAAGGCCAGGGCGCGGGTGGCGAGGGCGTCGATCTGCGGCGTCTGGCGGTCGACCCGGCGGCTCACATTGTGGAGGCCGGACTCCACGCGCCGGGCGGCCTGGCGCCCGTGCTGGGTGCGCCCGATGAAGCCCACCAGCGCGACGGCCACGGCGCCGATGCGCGCCAGGCGGCGTAGCGCCTGGTCGATGGCCCGGTCCAGGCCGGCGCCCGAATCAGCCGGAGGCATGTTCGCCCGCTCCCAGGCGTCGCAGCACCCCGCGCACCAGGGCCACCAGGCGCGGTCCGGCTTCATTGGCGACGTTCAAGACTTCTTCGTGTTGCACCGGCTCTTTCCAGTCGGCCACGGCCATGTTGGTGATGCACGAGATGCCCAGTACGCGCATGCCGCCGTGGCGGCCCACCAGCACTTCGGGCACGGTGCTCATGCCGACCGCATCGCCGCCCAGCAGGCGCAGGGCGCGCAATTCGGCGTTGGTCTCGAAGTTGGGGCCGGGAATCATGATGTAGACCCCGCGGCGCAGCAGGCGCGTCTGCGCCGCCGCCTCGGCGGTCGCCACGTCCATCAACTCCGGGTCGTAGGCCGGGTTCATCGGCAGGAAGCGCGGCCCCAGGCTCTCGTCGTTCGGGCCAATCAGCGGGTTGGCGCCGCCCCAGCCCATCAGGTTGATGTGATCGGCGATCAGCATCAGGTCGCCGGGCCGGTAGTCGGGGTTGAGGCCGCCCGCCGCGTTGGTGACGATCAGCATTTCGGCGCCGAGGGCGCGGGCCACGCGCACCGGGAAGGTGGCCTGGGCCAGCGAGTGGCCCTCGTAGAAGTGCAAGCGCCCCTGCATCATGAGCAAGGGCACGCCTTCCAGCGTGCCGCAGATCAGGCGCCCGGCGTGCCCGACTACCGTGCTCGCCGTCCAGCCGGGGATCTCCCCGTAGGGGATGCGGGCCACGGCCTCGACTTCCTCCGCC
>JAICKM010001086.1 GCA_025927935.1 Chloroflexia bacterium
CCCCCCGGCCCAGGCGCGGACGGCGCCGTCAACCAGGGCGTCGGCAGCAGCGGCAATGTCAATACGACCAGCCCGGCCAACCAGGTGCCGGCCAATGTCACGGGCCGGGAGCCGAACGACCTGGTCGGCTTCTTCCCGGCGATCATCTTGCCGTTGGGCATCATCGGCGCCGGGATCGCGGCGATTGTGGCCACGCGGCGGGATGCACAGAAGGCGAAGCGCATACGCGGCCGCGATGCCCCCGGCGCACGACACTGACCCGCGACGGTAATGCGGCAGCCCACCCTGGCGGGTGGGCTGTTGTGCTTTCGGGTGGTAGTGCGGCCGGCACCCCCGCGACGAGACTCTTCGCTGCGCTCAGAGGGACAAGCCGGGGTTACTGCGGAGACGAGACTCTTCGCTGCGCTCAGAGGGATAAGACCAGGGTTACTCCTGGAGCGGCGGCAGGCGGGCGTCGATGTCGGTGAAGCGGTAGCCCAGGCCGCGCTCGTTGAGGATGTAGCGCGGGTTGGAGGGATCGGGTTCGATCTTTTGGCGCAGGTAGGTAATGTAGAGGCGCAAAAGCTGAGTGTCGTCGGCGTATTCACGGCCCCAGACGCGGGTCAGCAGCGTCTCGTGGCTGAGCAACCGCCCGGCGTTGCGCACCAGGTGGTACAGCAGCCGGTATTCGGTGGGGCGCAGTTTGATGCGCTCGCCGTCCACGATCACTTCGCGCGTGTCAAAGTCGATGGAGAGATGCTTATCCACCTCGACCACGCTGTGCACCGGCTGGGTCGCAGGCATCTCGGCGCGGCGCAGGATGGCCTTGACCCGGCTGACCAGTTCGCGGTGGCCGAAGGGCTTGGCGATATAGTCGTCGGCGCCCAGTTCCAGGCCGCGCACCTTGTCGGCTTCGCTGGCCTGCACGGTCAGCATAATCACCGGCACATTGGAGATGGCACGGATCTGCTTCAGCACCGCGAAGCCGTCTTCGCCGGGCAGCATCACGTCGAGCAGCACCAGGTCGGGCATGTGCTCACGGATCGCCGTCAGGGCGGCGTCGCCGTCGCCGGCTTCAATGACATGATAGCCCTGGGTTTCCAGGATCGTCGTCACCAGATCGACGATACGCGGTTCGTCGTCGACCACCAGGATCGTCTGCGCCATAGTATTTGCTATCCTCGACCAAACAAAACCGGCAAGGGCGCTTTATACTGCCGCGGCAAGCTGAATGAAAATTGCGCGCCCCCGCCCGGCGCCGGATCGACCCAGATGCGGCCACCGTGCGCCGTTATTATAGCACGCGCGATGTAGAGGCCCAAGCCCACGCCCTTCATCTGGCGCACAACCCGGCTATTGAGCCGGCCAAACCGCGAGAAGATGCGCTCGCGCTCGGCCTCCGGCACGCCAATGCCCTCATCGCTGAGGTGCAGGATCACTTCGTCGCTGGTGAGATCGCTGGTAATAGTGATCTGCCCGCCGCCCGGCGAATATTTGATAGCGTTTTCCAGCAGGTTGATCAAAACCTGCTCCACACGGGCATAGTCGGCCAGCACGGGCGGCAGATCGTCGGGCACGGCGATGACGAAGTGGTGGCGCGCGCTCAACGGCTCCATTTTCTGCACCGCCTGGCGCACCAGCCGCGGGATGTTCACCGGCTCGCG
>JAICKM010000687.1 GCA_025927935.1 Chloroflexia bacterium
CAGGTAGATGCCGTCGCCGGGGCCGCCCACGTCGATGGCGTATGGGCGGCGTACCTGGTAGGCGCCCAGCGCCCCCGCCAGCGTGACCACCAAAAGCACCCAGAGCCAGGGCTGCCGCAACAGGCGCGCCAGGTAGCGCCCTTCCGCCGGGAGCGGGAACCTGTTCATCCGTTCCATATTGGGTCACGCATCATGGGATGATTCTACCGGGATCGGGGGCCTTGTCAAGGCGGGGCCCGCTTGAGATCCGTTCATGTTCACCGCCGAGGCGCAGAGAACGCAGAGATTAGAGAGATTATTAGAGTACGAGTGGTTTTCGGCCTTTCTTCTGGCCTGCGCAGGTCAGGCCATGCGGCGCGCCACTCAACCCCCGCGATAGAGCCAACTGGTTTTTGCCCTCACCACATCAAAATCTCTGCTTTCTCTGCGCCTCGGCGGTGCATATCGGGATTCCCTCCTGGTGTCAGCCGCCGCCGAACCGGCGCTCATGTGGTAAGATATGCTATGCTAGAGCGCCGGGATTGCCGGACAAGGGAGACTATTGGGACAAGAATGCGAGTAGAGTTACAGGAACCGGACGCGCCGGTGTGGAAGTTATGGACGGCCTGGGCCG
Organism: Chloroflexia bacterium; assembly: GCA_025927935.1. The sequence goes on from JAICKM010000687.1 coordinate 614, forward strand.
CTTTCGCCTGGCGCACCCTTCAGGAACGCGCCCTGTGGTGGGCGCTGGCGGCGGGCCTGGTCGTGCTGGCCCTGGCTTATCAAAGCCCGCGCACACTGTTCGTGAATATCGGCGGCGGCTACGATAACGGGATCGTCGAGGGCTTCAACGCAGCGGAAGCGGGCACCGGCGCCGACTTGCGCTGGAGCACGCCCGACAGCGCTCTCCGCTTTCCGGGCCTGGGCAAACCCTTCGGCCCGGTGGTGGTCTATCTCCAACTGAGCAGCGGGCGGGGGCCGGGCGCGCCCCCGGTCGACGTGGCGGTGACGGCCAACGGTCACGCGCTGCCGCCGCTCCATCTCACGCCGGTCAGCGCCGCGTATCCGGTGACGGTCGATCCGGCGTGGATCGGCCCGTCGGGCGATCTGCGGCTCGCCTTCCAGGCGCCGGTCTACAACGCCCCCGGTGATCGGCGGGTACTCGGCTTCCAGGTCGACTTTGCGCGCATCGAGTTTCCCGGCGGCATGGTGCTGCCCTCGCTGACGCAACTGATTGGGCTGTTGCTGGCCGCGGTGCTGCTGTACGCGCTGCTGCGTAGCATGTGGCTGGGCGACAGGGCGGCGGGCCGCGCCGTCCTGGCCGGCCTGGTGGTCTGCGCGGGGATCATCGGGCTGCAACGGCTGCTGCTGACCATCTTCACCCTGCGCCTGGTGGCGGCGCTGCTGCTGGCGCTCGTGGTGGCCCTCCTGGCCGAGATGGGCGTGCGGTGGGTGGCTCACACAGCGGGCTGGCGCGACGACCGCGCCTTGCCCGAATGGACCTGGACGGGCCTGCGCGGGCTGATTGCCGTCTCGGCGGCGTTGAAGCTGGCCGGGCTGCTCTACCCGAACGCCTTTATTATCGACGCCGAGTTCCACCTCAAATACCTCACCTACATGAAAGAGGTGCTGGAAGGCGGGCGCTCCTGGGAGCAGTATTTCGGCAAGATCCTGGCCCTGTCGGTGATGCCGAAGGAGGAGTGGGGCGCGGCGCGGGCCTTTATTCCCTACTCGCCCTATTTCTACCTGGCCGCCGCGCCGCTTGCCTGGCTGCCCTGGCCGCTGACCCTCACCGTCCCGGTGGTGAGCGCCATATTCGAGGCGCTGAAAGTCACGTTCGTCTTTCTGCTGGGGCTGGCCCTTGGCCCGGCGCGGGGCGGGAGCGCGGCCCGCGGGCGGCTGGCCTTTACCGCGGCGGCGGTCTATGCCCTGATCCCGGCGACGTTCCTGCTCCAGCAGTGGGGCAACTGGCCCACGCAACTCTCGCTTTGGCTGGTGGCCGCCTGGGTCGCCGTGACCTGCCTGTTCTGGCGGCGCCTCACCCACCCGGTCGTCTGGGCCATCTCCACGGGGGTGCTCACCCTGGTCATGCTGTCCTACACCGTCACCGCCGTGTATACGGGGATCTTCGTCGGGTTGGCTGTGCTGGTGGGCTGGCTGCGCACGCCCGCGGAGCGGCGGCGCTGGACCGCCGTGGCCGGGGCGCTGGTCGCCGCCTCGCTGCTCAGCGTGCTGATCTACTACGGCCAGTATGTCGGACTGATGATCGAGCAAACCCTGCCCACCTTCGGCTCGGCCATGCAGGAGCAGGGGGCGTTGACCACGCTGCGGCCCACCTTCGGCCAGTTCCTCGCCAACACACTGGGCGCGGCAATGACCAGCTATAACCTCATCCTGATCTACAGCCTGGGGGTGGCCGGGGTGTTGCTGGTGTTCTTCCGGCGCCGAACGCGCGAGGCGTCCTGGCAGCATGTCTGGCTGGGCGCCTGGCTGGCGACCTTTCCCCTATTCGCCCTGGCCGACTTTTGGGTGGACCAGGCGCTCAAGGAGTTCTGGTACGCGCTGCCCGCTATCGCGGTGGTCGGGGCCACCTGGCTGCTCGACGTGCTGGACCGCGGGCCGGCGCCGCTGCTGGGCTGGGCGATGGTCGGCATGATCGCGCTCACCCTAACCTGGCAGAGCCTATCGCTCTGGGTCTTCCGGCTGCTGTTCCACAACCGGTAGGCGGATCGCCGGGCCGGTTTCAAACCGGCCCCTACAGAGGCGTGATGTTTAGAGCTATGCGCGGATGGATCGGGCCGGTTTGAAACCGGCCCCTACAGAGGCTGCCGGCGCTACGGTTCCAGCACGAAGACCTGGTAATCGCAGACGCCGCTGCGGATGCAGTAGGCGCCGCGCACCTGGAACTGTTGGGTGAACAGCGCCTCGTATTGCGGGGCGTGGCGGATGAACGAGCCTTCGTCGGCCAGGTGGACGAGCGCGCCCAGGATGTTCAACTTGAACCCTGACGCGGTATCTTCCATGACCAGCGCGCGTCCGGTGGGCCGCAACACCCGGCGCATCTCGACCAGGATGGCGCGCACCTCTTCGTCCGACAGGTGGTGAAATACGCCGGTGACCAGGATGTGGTCGAAATAGCCGTCGGGATAGCGCAGCCCGGTCGCGTCCATGACCTTGAAGGTGCCGGTGGGGTAGAGCTTTTGCGCGTAGGCGATGCGCTGGGCCTCGATGTCGATGCCCACGTAGTCGTAGCCGTTGCGCAGGAAGATGGGCGCCAGTTCGCCCGTGCCGCAGCCCAGGTCGAGGATGCGCGGCGGCTGGCCGGTGCGCGTGCGGGCGGCGCGGGCGGTGGGCAGCAGTTCGCGGCGGATGACCTTTTTCTCTTCCTTGAAGTTGTCTTCGAGGATGCGGCGGAACAGGTTCCAGAGGCGCGGCTGCGTGGCGAGTTGGTGTACAAAGGACCGCAACGGGGCCAGCAAGGGGATCCCCCCGCGGGGTCCGGGCGTCTTCGGGGCGCTCTGCGCTTCATCAATATGCGCGCCGCGGGGCGGCGGGCCGGCTACAGTCAATCTACGTGCCTCCGTGTCCTGGGTGCCAGGTGCGTATTAACCCCCACCACGCCTAATTCCGCGCATCGATTAGCATACCACCGGCACTAGCAGGGGACGTACCCCCATTTTACGCCGATCCGGGGCCTTGTCAAGGAAGCGAGTATGCTGGATCGGGCGCGAGCATCGTTGTGCGGTGGGCGCGATCTAACTGGTATTCTGGATCTCCGGTACGCCGGGGGTGACGGAGATCAGGGTTAGACCGAGATCACGGGCCTTACTGATCAGCCCGTAGAGCGCCGCCTGATCGGCCACCGGCCCGATCAAGATTGTATCGCCATCTGCGCCGGCCTCGATGGTGAACCCGTTAAACCAGACCGACCATTGCCCGTCGAGTACGCCGCGCAC
>JAICKM010000183.1 GCA_025927935.1 Chloroflexia bacterium
CGGTAAGGGTATACTGAGGCACGCCGGAGAAACAGGACGCTTCCGCGGGCGGCCTCGAACGAGCCGGGCGCCGCGGAACGATTGTTGCCGTGGGGAGGCCCATGCCGTATCGTACCAGCCCGCAGACCGCCGAGCGCAAAGCCGCCATGCGCGCCCGTATCCTGGCCGCGGCCCGCCGCCTGTTCGTCGCTCAGGGCTACGACGCGACGACCATCCAGGCCATTGTGCAGGAGGCCGGTACGTCGATTGGGAACTGCTATTTTTACTTTCCCAACAAAGAAGCGCTCTTGCTGGCCGTGGCCGCCGAAATCATGGATGAGGTGAGCCGGGCCATGGATGCGGCGATGGCGCGCGTGCCGCCGGGACCGGGCCGGGCGGCGGCGGCCCTCTACGCCGGGGCGACCACGATCCTGGCGCAGCCCGATGTGGCCCGGGTGGCCCTGGCCGAAGCGGCCCACCCGGCGCTCCGCCCGCTGGCCGTCGAGCGGTTTACCGAGCGCATCCGGCAGTTTTTCGCCGCCAATCCGGCGCTGCTGGGCGATCTCGACCCGGCGCTGGTCGTGCCGGCCTGGCAAGGCACCCTGTTTCATGTGCTGGAAGTGGCCCTGGCCGGGCGCGCCCCCGTGGACGGGCCTGCCCTGGGCCGCTTCCTGGCGCGCTGGAACCTGCAAGCCCTCGGCCTGCCGCCGGAGGCCGTGGACGCCGCCCTGGCCGTCCTGGATACGCTCGACTTACCTGCCTCTGAGGAGGTGCCACATGGCTCAGATCCTGATTGTAGACGACGATAAGCTCCTGACCACCATGCTGCGCCGGACGTTGAGCCTGGAGGGGTGGAGCGTCGCCGTCGCCAACAGCGGGACCGAGGCGCTGCCGTTGCTGACCACGCCGGGAGCCGAACTGGCGATCCTCGATGTCGCCATGCCGGGCATGGACGGTTTTGAGGTGCTGCGACGGCTGCGCGCCGCGGGCAGCACGATCCCGGTGCTGATGCTGACGGCGCGCGATGCGGTGGAAGACCGTGTGGCCGGGCTGGAGCTGGGGGCCGACGATTACCTGATCAAGCCCTTCGCGTCCGAAGAACTGGTCGCGCGGGTCCGCGCCCTGATGCGCAGGCTCGTTCCGGCGCGCGAGATCCTGACCTATGCCGATCTGCAGTTGGACACTGCCGGGCGCCTGGCCTCACGGCAGGATCGCCCCATCGCGCTCAGCACCACAGAGTACACGCTCCTGGAATATTTTATGCGCCACCCGGAGCAGGTATTGCTGCGCAGCCAGATCATGCAACAGGTGTGGGGCTACGACTTCGGCGGCGACTCGAACGTGCTGGAGGTCTATGTCGGCTACCTGCGCCGCAAGCTGGAAGAGGGGGGCGCCCCGCGGCTGATCCAGACGGTGCGCGGCGCCGGGTATGTGTTGCGCGTGGCCCCACGCGGGCGCGGCGGGGAGGAGTAGCGGTGTCGATCCGGCTGCGCCTGGCGCTCTGGTACACACTGCTGGCCGGGTTCGTGCTGGCCGCCGTGCTGACGGCCGCCTTTCTCTCGCATAGCGCGACGCTGGCCGAGGCGGTGGACGATCAGTTGCGGGATGCGGCGGCGCGGGTGGCCCAGACCGTGCAACACACGCCCGCGTCCAGCGTGCCCGATCCCGAAGCAATCCGGCCGGTGATGCACTGGACAGATGCGGAAATCTGGATCCACTACCTGCGCACCGACGGTCACGAATTACAGCCCTCGCTGAACGCAAGGGATCGGCCCTCCCTGTTTACTAAGTTACCGCCCGGCGCGGAATCCGCCTATGTGGATGGCCGCGACGGCGCCGAGCGCTTGCGCGGCTACATCCTGCACGTCTATCGGGACGCGACGCCGGTCGGGTATGTCGAAGCCGGCACGTCGCTAGCGAGCATCGACCAGTTGAATGTGCGCTTTGCCGTGCTCCTGGTGGCGATCTCGGTCGGCGGCCTGCTGCTCACCGCCGGGGCCGGGTGGGCCATCGCGGCGGGCGCCCTGCGCCCCGTCAGCACCATTATCGCCGCCGCGCGCGAGATCACCGGCACCCGCAGCTTTGCCCGGCGGGTGCCGGCGGCGGCGCGTCGTGATGAACTGGGCACGCTGACCGATACGCTGAACAATATGCTGGCGAGCCTGGAGGCGGCTTATGCCGTCCAACGCCGCTTCGTAGACGATGCGGCCCACGAACTCCGCGCGCCGATCACCACGATCCAGGGCAACCTGGCCCTGTTGCGCGAACCGGCGGCCCTGCCTCCGGACGAGTACGCCGCGGTGCTGGCCGATCTACAGAGCGAGGTGCAACGCCTGGCCCGCCTGGTCAATGGCTTGCTGGCCCTGGCCCGCGCCGACGCCGGGCAAGCCGGGCGGGTGGAGATCGTGGAACTGGACGCCGTGCTGACGACCACCTATCATCGGCTGCTGGGACTCAACCCCGTCGCCAAGCTAGGTATCCGCGCCCTCGAACCGCTGTGCGTGCGCGGCGACCGCGACCGCCTGCTGCAACTGGCGCTGGCCCTGGGCGAAAACGCCGTGCGCTACACTCCGGCGGGCGGGCAGGTCGATCTGGGCCTGGCCCGCGACGGCGAGAGCGCCCTGCTGACCGTGCGTGATACCGGCGTCGGCATCCCGCCCGCCGATCTGCCCTTCGTGTTCGACCGCTTCTATCGCGGCGATGCCGCCCGCGACCTGCACCGCGAAGGCACGGGCCTGGGGTTGCCCATCGCCCGCTGGATCGTCGAGATGCACCACGGTACGCTGGCCGTGGAGAGCCGGCCCGGCGCCGGGACCACCTTCACCGTCCGGCTGCCACTGGTATCCTGTGCCCCGCCCCCGGACGGGGCTGACGGCGCGGGCGCTATGCCGACCCGCAAGGAGGTTCCAGTCAATGGATGAACCTCGCCTGACCCCATCCCCGGCGGCAGCGCATACGGCGATTGTCCGGCTCTTGCAGCACAGCGGCGTGCCGTTCACGATCCACACCCACGAGGTGGCGCGCACCGTCGCCGATGCCGAGGCGCGCTTGCCCTTCCCCAAAGAGCAGTTTCTCAAGACAGTGGTGTTCCGGCTGAAGACGGGCGGCTGGATTCTCGTGGCGTTGCAAGGGCAAGATCAAGTCGATTACCGCCGCCTGGCTGCCGCGCTCGGCGTCAAACGCGGCGACCTGATCCGCCCGCCGCCGGAGGAGATCGAGGCGGCGCTGGGCTACCAGATCGGCGGCGTCGGCCCCATCCCGTTAGGCCCGGACACGGGGGTGCTGTTCGACGAGGCCGCGCTACAGATGGCAACGGTCTATTGCGGCGCGGGGCGCAACGACCGCACACTGGAAATCGGCCTGGCCGATCTCATTCGCGCGGTGGCCGGGCAGGTGGCGCCCCTGGCTCGCGAGCGCCCCGGCGCGGAACCGCCGGCCCCTGCGGACTCCGGCGCAGCCCGGTCTTAGGAAATTCTCAGGCCTCTCTCAGGCCCCTCTCAGGATTCATCGCTATACTAATGTCATACCGTCGCGGACGAGCCCGGTGCTCGTTTCCGCGACGTGGCTATTTTAGGGGGAACGAACCACGGCTGCGGGTACGGGTCGGGTTTGGGTTCGAGTAAGGAGTGTAGCGATGCTCAAGACATGGTCCGTTGCGTCCATGCCGGCTGTGTCGCTGCGCGCCGCGATCGTGGCGCTGCTGCTCCTGGGCAGCGTGGCGGCGGGGTATTGGCTGGGTCCGCAGCCGCCGGTGGTGTATCTGCTCTTTGTGCCGGTGGCCCTGGCCGGGTGGTGGTTCCGCTATGAGATCGCGCTGGCCGTCGCCGTGCTGGCGACTCTGTTGCCGGCCCTGGCCGAGCGCCTGGTGGATGCGCCGGGACTCGACGGCGCGGGGTGGGCGGGCATGTTGTTGGCTGGCGCGCTGCTGGCACGGGTAGCCTTCCTGGAGCGGACCCGCCGGCAGCAACAGGTGGCCCATGCGGCCGCTTACGCAGCACTGGAGGCGCGCTGCCAGGATCTGGAAGAGGTGTATCGCCGCCAGGGACGCTTCTTACAGATCGCGGCGCACGAGTTCAAGGCGCCGCTGACGATCATCCTGGGGGTGGTGGACCTGATCCAGTTGCAGGGCGCGCGCATGTCCGAGGCGCGGCTGCGCGCCTTAGTCGCCACCATGCCGCTGGCCGGGCGGCAGTTGCGCCTGCTGGTCGATAATCTGCTGGACCAGGGCCGGTTGGAGCGCGGCTCCCTGGACCTGGCCCAGGATCTGATCGATTTTCCACTGCTGGTGCGCGATGCCGTGGCCGGCGTGGCGGTCGGGCCGGACGCGGGCCGGGTCAGCGTGGATTGCGCCGAGGGCTTGCCCGAAGTATATGGCGATGCGCCGCAGTTGCTCCGCGCGGTGATCAATCTGCTCAGCAACGCGCTCAAATATTCGCCGCCGGACAGCTCGGTGCGGGTGCGCGTCGCGCCGCGGGGGGCGTGGGTAGCGCTGGCTGTGGTGGATGAAGGGCAGGGCATTGCCCCAACAGAGCAAGAACGAATCTTTGACCCCTACTATCGCGGGCCGGACGCGGTGGCCGGGCGCTCCACGGGGACCGGCCTGGGCCTGAGCATCGTGCGTGAGACGGTGCGGCGCTTCGGCGGGCGCGTTGAGGTCTGTAGCGCCCCCGGCGCCGGTAGCACGTTCACCATCTGGCTGCCCGCCACCGGGGAACGGGTGCGCACCATCGGCAGTATGGAACCCAAAGATACTTGACATAATGGATGGATTTATTGGCGCCCTGCTGGGCATTGTCTTGATCGATCTTGTCTTGAGCGGGGACAACGCTATCGTCATCGGTATGGCGGTGCGCAACCTACCGCCGCGGCAAAAGCGGGTGGCGATCCTGGGCGGTACGGCGGGCGCCGTGGCGCTACGCGTGATTCTGACGGCGCTGGCGGCGTTGCTGTTGCGCGTGCCACTGTTGCAGGCCGCGGGCGGGCTGGTGCTCGTCTGGATCACCTACCGGTTGCTCCGTTCGTCCGGGCAGGCCGATGGCGCGGACCATTCCAGCGACTCCTTCGGCCAGGCTATACGTATGATCATCCTGGCCGACGTGTCGATGAGCATCGACAACGTGCTGGCCGTGGGCGCGGCGGCCCAGGGCGACCTGGTGCTGCTGCTGTTCGGCCTCAGCCTCAGCCTGGCGATCATCATGGCCGGCGGCAGCCTGGTTGCCACGCTGCTCGGCAAGTTGCCCTGGCTGGTGTATGTCGGCGGCGGCGTACTGCTGATCCTGGCCGGGGAGATGATCGCCGAAGACCACTTCCTGGCGCCCTACCTGGGCCATGCGCCCTGGTTGCCCTGGGCCATCAGCGCGGGGCTGGCCGCCCTGATCGCCGGTCTGCTCCTCTGGGCGCGGCGCGGTGCGGACCGCGGAACCCATTCCGCGGCGCCGCCCGCCGCCGGATAGCGCCCTTAACCTCCTTAACCGGCAGCCCTCGGTCCCTCCCCAGGCCGGGGGCTGTCGCTCTGTCGCCTGCTTGACCGATTCGCGCCACGGCAGTATGCTCAAGTGGGGCGGTATCGCTCGGTAGGCGGCCCGCATCTTGCACCATAATTCGCTGGAGAACTAGGCGGGCGCCGGAGACGGTGTGCTCGCGGGAAAGGGGCTTCTTGTATTTATGGGGGATTTTATCGGGGCGATTTTGAGCATTGTGCTGATCGACCTCGTGCTGAGTGGAGATAACGCGCTGGTGATCGGCATGGCGGTGCGCAACTTGCCCGCTAAGCAGAAGCGCTGGGCGGTGCTGACCGGCGGGGGCGGGGCGCTCCTCCTGCGCGTGATCCTGACGGCGCTGGCCGCCGTGCTGTTGCGCGTGCCGTTGATCCAGGCCGGTGGGGGGTTGCTCCTGGCCGTGATTACGTATCGCTTGCTACGGCCCTCCGACGAATCGACCGAGGCCACGGGCGCGGATAACTCGTTTGTGCAGGCGCTCTGGACGATCATCGTGGCCGATGTCTCAATGAGCATCGACAATGTGCTGGCCGTGGGCGCGGCGGCCCAGGGTGATATTCCGCTGCTGCTGTTCGGCCTGGCCCTCAGCATGGGCATCATTATTGCCGGGGGTAGCCTGGTTTCGGTGTTGCTGGGCAAGGTGCCCTGGCTGATTTATCTCGGTGGGATTGTGTTGATCATCCTGGCGGGCGAGATGATCGCCGAGGACCCGGTCGTGGTGCAATATCTGGGCGACGAGTTCTGGCTGCAATGGGCGATCAGCGCGGGGTTGGGCCTGATCGTGGCGCTGTTGCTCTGGGCGCCCTGGCGCAAGCATGTGACCCGCGCCCCCGATCAGCGGGTGGCGCCGCGCTGATCGGGCGGCGGGCCTCTCGTCCATATTCGTATCCGGGCCGGACGCAGTAAGCGCCCGGCCCGGCGGCTTTCACAGATCGGCTGTCATGCGGAACGGAGTGCAGCATCTCGTCTCATGTCCCCGGCCGTCCGCAGACAGGCGCGTCACTGCGCCGGGGCGCTGTCGTTGCAGGTAGTGCTGTTGCGGCCGTCCGGCAGAGCGATCGGGCAGGCTACCGCGGGCAGCAACGTGGGGGCTTTCCGCCGCCACGGCAGTACACAGGTAGTACGGAAAGGACGGCAAAACATGGATCAGTTGGTGAATGAAATCTCGACGCGCACCGGGATCACGCAGGATCAGGCGCGGCAGGCCGTGCAAATGGCGGTGGACTTCGTGAAACAGAAATTGCCCCCGGCGCTGGCTTCGCAGGTCGATGGGTTCCTGGGTGGGACGAACAGCGGGGACATGGCGCAACAGGCGCAGCAGGCGCTGGGCGGCCTGGGCGACATGTTCGGCAAGAAGTAGCCCCAGCGGGCAAAAAGATGGCCCCCGATTGGTGGCGAGGCCGCACTGCGTTGGCTCAGAGGCGGCGGCACCGGCCTAATCGGGGGCTGGAGGTCCTGGTCGAGCAGAACACCGCCATTGTACGCACCCCTTATCGAACCGGTATCGAATTCCACCGCCGGCCCGCGTGAGTTTTGCGACGTTTGCGCAGGCGGGCGGCTTATCCCCGCGCCGGAGCCTGCTGGTCCGCCAGTTCGCGCATGACCGCCACTCCGGCGACGGCGGTGCTGATCGCCATGAGCAGGACGATGCCCAGGTAGGTCACGCCGCTGTTGGGCCCACCGATGAAGCCGGGGCTGTTGAACACCTGGGCCGATGCAGCGCGGGCCAGCACACCCCAGGCGAGGGTGGCGATCAGCATCCCGGCCATCGCCAGCGTGGTGATGACGGCGAGGATCAGGGCGAAGCGATATGGTTCCACATGGACGGTGAGGCCCGGCACTCGGAAAGTCTGTTCCTCGGTTGGGCTGCGTAGCACCACCACCGCCACGGCGAAGGCGCTTGCGGCGGTTGCGCCGATAAAAAGACCGGCGAAGCTTACTGCCGCCAGGCCGGTAGGGCCGCCCGGTTGCCCGGTAACACCGGCATCCGTGAACACAATAATCCCCGCGGCGACCACCACGAGCAGCCCGAAGGCAACCGGCGGCACCGCCAGCAGCAACAGATCGCGCCGGTGGGTGGTGAAGGCCCGCCGCAGCACGGTCAGTGCGACGGGCAACCCGCCCACGCCCACCGCCAGCGCCGACAGGCCCGCCCCACCCTCAATAGCCAACCAGGCCGGCAGGAGCGCCGGGTGGCTGTTCATCAGGGGAATAAAGGGACTGTCGTCCACCAGGCCATAGAGGGCCAGGCCGGCCACAACGAAGCCGATATAGGCGCAGAAGACGGTCAGCACCGTTGCGCGCGGGCCGGATCTCATGGTCTGCATTCCTCCTTTCGCCGGGGGCGGGGTTCGGCACGAATCGCCGAACCCACCGAGAATGTCTAGCGAATCGTGCCCTGCGGGCGGCCGGGCGGCGAGTACCGCCACTCACTCATCCTCTATAACGCGCGTGCCCGGCTCGCGAATACAGTTGCAGCTTACATCGGTGGCCGGGTGCGCGTCGCCTGTAAACGCCGGCATCTCCGCTTCAGCGCCGCGCCATAGCTTCAGGTTTCCACCGGTACGCCGGGCACCACCGGCGCCGGGAGCGGCTCGGGTTCGCTGGGCCCGCTGGGGCTGGGGGGTCGGGGCGGCGTGATCAGTGGATTCGCCGGCTCGATGGGTTCGGACGGCAGGGGCGGAATGTCGGTGGGCTGGGGCAACGGCGCGGGGGCCGGTGGCCCCGGTGGCCCCGGCGGCACCAGCGTCGCCCAGGGGTTGTGCATGAGATAATACATCAGGGTTTCCTCCTCTCAAAACTCCAGACGCCCGGTACGCCTGATAATCCTCGCGCATAAGTCGTGCCGTTGGACAGGCGCCGCCCGTGTTGTATAATCCAGCGAGATGGCCCTTTCATTAACTGCTGATCAAACCCGGCTGCTGCACCTGCGGGCGCAAGGACTCTATCGCCCGCCGTCCGAGTCGGCGGCGGACGTGGCGCGGATCATCCGCGAGGCGGCGGGCCTCCAGGCGCAGGACGCCGCGGCGGGAATGCGCGCGGTCTGGGCGCGCGGGACGGGTCTCGTGGTGGGCGATGTCGAGCAGGCGCGGGGGGCGGCGCGCAGTATCGTGCGCACCTGGGCCATGCGCGGCACCCTGCACCTGGTGGCCGCCGCCGATCTGCGGTGGCTCCTGGCGCTGTTCGGCCCCGTCTTGCTGCGCGGCGACCGGCGACGGCGCGCGGAACTGGGGCTGGATGACGCCGTCTGCGCGCGAGCCATGCGCCTGATGCGCGACGCTATCGCGCACGAAGGACCGCGCACTCGCGCCAGCCTGGCCGCGCACCTGGCGGCGGTAGGTATCCCCACCGCGGGGCAGGCCATCGTCCACCTGCTTTATTATGCCGTGCTGGCCGGCCTGATCTGCCAGGGGCCGGATCGCGATGGGGAGCCGGCCTATGTACTGCTCGACGCGTGGATCGCTCCCGAACCCGCGCCGGCGCGCCCGGCGGCGCTGGCGGAACTGGCCCGGCGCTATCTCGCCGCCTACGGCCCGGCCGGCCCCGACGACCTGGCGGCCTGGTCGGGCTTGCCCAAGTCCGACGTGCGGATCGCCTGGCAGGGCATCGCGGACGACGTGATCGCGGTGGAAGCGGCAGGGCAGCCGGCCTGGCTGCTCAAGACGCACGCGGGATGGTTAGACGCCCCGCCGCCGCGCCCGATTGTCCGGCTACTGCCCAGCTTTGATACCTATCTGCTGGGGTATCGCGACCGCAGCTTGATCGTGGCGCCCGAATATGCCCGGCACATCCACCCTGGCGGTGGCATCCTGCATCCCACGCTGCTGGTCGATGGCCGGGCGCAAGGGGTCTGGCGCAGCGGGCGCAAGCGCGACCGGCTGGAGGTCGTGGTGGCGCCGTTCGCGGATCTGGCGCCGGATGTGCAGGCGGGGCTGGAAGCCGTGGTCGCGGACCTGGGCCGCTTCCTGGGCCTGCCCGCCGATCTGCGGCTGGCACCAGTCTCCTGACCGGCGGCGGACCGGTTAGAAACCGGCCCCTACGTCGAGCGGCGGGGCGGGCGGCGGGTTAGAAACCGGCCCCTACAATGCGACACTACTCTGGGCGACACTACTCTGGCGGACGACTAATAGCGCGCTGTGGCGCCCACCTCCAGCCGCACGAGCGCGGGCGGGGCGTAGCGGCGCACGACCTCGGAGCAAAACCAGGCGAACTCATGATGATCCACGGGTGGGCTGGTATGGTCGGGGCGCCGCCCGCGGCTGGGCGGCGTGAAGCAGAGCGTTGCCAGCACGCGGAAGGGACGCAACGCTTCGGCGATGCGGTCGAACCACTCCCAGCCTCCGGGCCGGTGGCTGTCGGCCCAGGACAGCCCCGTGCGCACGTCGCGGACGCCGAGTTCGTGGAACCACTGCACCGCGCGTTGCAACGTCGCATCGTCCTCGAAGTGGAACCACTGGCAAATGCCCATGCGCCCGCTCAGGGCCGGCCATTCGTGCAGCGCCGCCTTGGGCCGGCCCGCCGCATCGACCAGGCCCATGTGATAATGGCGGTAGTAGGCGGAGCCTTCGGCCTCTTTGTGCCGGGTGGTGGCCTCGCGCCACTCCGGCAGGTCAAAGAGCGAGTACCAGTAGACACGCTCAACAGCGCGCAGATAGCGTGCCGTCTCGCGCAGCCCGTAGATCTGCATCTCGTCGCCGCCGAACGACGACGCGCCCACTTCCGTGGCCCAGACGGGGCGCTCCGCGATCCGCTCGATCAGCGCGATTTTGCGCGGCCAGGCGTGGATGCCCTTCGGCACCGTGTTCGCGTCGTCCCGCGGATCATCGGGGGTATGCCAGTAATTCCAGTCCAGCGGGAACCCATGCACCGCCACCACGTCCACCGCGTCCAGCGCGCCGTGCTCGCGCAGCTTCTCGATGAACGCCGGATCGATGGGCGAGATCCCGCCCATAACCCGTCGCACGCCGGGGTTTGTCTCGTGGACCAGCACGCCCGCCGCGCGCACCATGCGGCTGAACTC
>JAICKM010000641.1 GCA_025927935.1 Chloroflexia bacterium
CTGCCGGGCTACATGCCCGCGGGTGATGACGGCGAGGGGGCGTAGATCCGGTGCCACCGCGCCGGCGCGCGGTCCCGCCGGTTAGTGGCCCGGCTGCCCCTTTAGGGGCAGCGAAAGAGGCACCGGCCCCGACGTCGCCGCGCAATCGCCCCCGATCCACCGGGTACATCGTGCGGGCGAGCGAACTGGGCAGTTATAGTTACTGCCGGCGCGCCTGGTGGCTGCGTTACGTGGCCGGGCTGGAGCCGCCCGCCGCGGCGCGGGCGCGTCTGGAAGGCGGCCATGTCCGGCACGCCGAACATGGGCGCGGCCTGTGGATGGCCGGTGTTCTGTGGAAATTGGGCGTGGTCTGCATGATCGTGGCCGGCGTCCTGGCGCTATTCTGGCTACTCACCGGCTTGCTCACCCATTAGCCCTCAATCTAGGATCCAGGAGGTTCCGCTCCAATGGCCCGTATTGGCTTTGTTACGGACAGCACCGCGCACGTACCCGAGGAGCTGATCGCCAAATATGATCTGCGGATCGCCGAACTGACGGTGCAGTTCGGTCAGCAGAGCTTTCGCGAACATGCGGACCTCACCGCCGACGAGTTCTTCCGCCGGCTCAAAGAGTCGCACACCTTACCCACCAGTTCGCAGCCCAGCCCCGAAGAGTTTCTGCGCGCCTATAAGAGCCTGGCCCAGGATCACGACAGCATCATTTGCGTGACCCTGTCGCACAAGCTGAGCGGCACGATCAATTCGGCGCGCCTGGCGGCCCAGATGGTCGAGAGCGAAGGCGTGAAGGTCACGGTGATCGATAGCCTTTCGGCCTGGATGGGCACCGGCTTGCAGGTCATCGCCGGGGCGCAGGCCGCTGCCGCGGGCAAGTCGCATGAAGAATGCGTGGCCCTGATCGAGGAACTGGTCAAGCGGATGCAGGTGCTGCTGGTGGTCGATACGCTGGAATATTTGCAGCGCGGTGGGCGCATCGGCGGGGCGCAGGCCATGATCGGCACGATGCTGCAAATTAAGCCGGTGCTGACCGTGCGCGACGGCTTGCTGCAACCGCTGGAGCGAGTGCGCACCAAGCGCAAGGCGTTCGACCGCATCCTGGACATCATGGCCGAGCATGTGGGCACCCAGCCGTATACGGCGGCGCTGGGCCACGCCCAGGCCGAGGCCGAGGCCGAGGACTTGCGCCGGCGCATTCTGGAACGGATGCCGCAGGTGCGCGACATGTATCTCAGCCCGGTCAGCCCGGTTGTGTCGGTCCACCTGGGACCCGGCGCCATCGGTCTGGTCTATTACGTTAACCCGCCCGACCAACCGTAGGCGCCGTTATGCAGCGCATCGCCCATTTCATCCTGATCGACGCGCCCATCGAACGGGTCTTCGCCTTCGTGGCCGACTACCGCAACGTGCCGCAGATGCAGACCCAGTTCAAGAGCGTCCGGTTGCTCAGCCCCCAGGAGCGGGGGCTGGGCGCGCAGATCGAGGCGCTCGGCTCCTTCCGCGGCATGCCGCTCACCGCGCAGATGACCATTGTCGGGTTTGAAGAACCCCATGTGCTGGTAAGCGACAGCACCGGCGGCGTCCACAGCCATACCACCTGGCGCTTTGACGAACAAGCCGGCGCTACCCCGGACGCGCCACCTCGCACCCGCGCCGCCGTCGTCATCGAGTACGAAATCACCATCCCCGGCCTCTCCCTCCTGAGCGGCCTGGTCCACCGCGACGTGGACAACATGACCATCGACTCCCTCCGCCGCCTCAAAGTTCTCGTCGAAGCGAGTGCTGAGTGCTGAGTGCTGAGTGCTGAGTGTAGACGAGAGATAGAGAGTAAGTGTCATACGCGACGAATGAACGAGGATTTGTGTGAGCCGAGTTGAGCGATTCGAGGAGTTGATCGCCTGGCAAAAGGCGCGCGTGCTTACAGCGGCGGTCTATGAGATTACGCGCCAGGGCGGTTTTGCCCGCGACTTCGGCCTATCAGGGCAAATACAGCGCGCAGCCGTCTCGATCATGTCGAACATCGCGGAAGGCTTTGAACGCAACAGCCCCGCTGAATTTCACCAATTCCTCTCCACCGCGAAAGCATCCTGTGCTGAACTCCGCTCACAGCTTTACGTAGCCCTGGATGCCGGGTATCTCTCCCAAGACAAATTCACCCAACTCCACCAGCAAGCCGAAGAAGTAGGCAAGATCATCGGCGGCCTCCGCGCCGCCGAAGAGCGCCAAAGAAACGAACAACGGGGAAGGGAACACCACACACAGGGGACTTGCTACTCGCTAAACTCGCCCAACTCCGTACTCAATACTCAATCAATCCACTATACAAGTACACGCACCACTCCGTACTCCGTACTCGTCGTCCCCACTCAGCACTCAGCACTCAGCACTCAGCACTAAGAAAGGGGCCGGAGGGCGGCCACCACGACGGGTGCGGGGGCCGCCGACCGGAATCAGCCGGAAGAGGCGCCACGAACCAGGCGGGGTGCCGCCGGGGCCGTGGATTGGGGGGAACGCCTATCCCACCTGATCTTGACCTCCAAAGGAAGAGCCTGCGCGGGCAGGACATTAGCGCAGCGGCGCACTGGACCAGCCATCCGCCGCATCGCGGGTGAGCGGCGACCAGGAGCGCCGGCGCAAGGGTAGATCGGCCTCGTCGTCCGCCTCAACAGAGCGGCGGGCCAGGGTAATGTGCAGGCGCAGCGGCCCGGCGCCGGTGGGCCGGCGATCACAGCCGAAGCCGAACAGTTCAAAGTGATAAGCCCCCACGGGCAGCGGCCAGCCGTCGGAGTCATGCCCATGCCAGACCAGGGTGTTGGCTCCGGCGCGGATCTGGATCTCGCCTAGGCTCAGCACCCAGGTCCCCTGTCCATTGAAGACGACCAGCGTGGCGAAACCATCCTCGGCGGCGTCAAAGTAGATGCGCACCTGCTCGCTATCCGGGTCGAACTGCGGGCGGCTGGCACGCAAATGGGTTAACTGCTGGGCCATGCTACGGATCTCCTGGCGAGAATTACGACCGCGTCGGGTTGTCGGGCTGTTGGAAGAGAGCGCGTCGTCTATCTGGGGCTACTATAGCAAGGCGCTGTCGTAAATCTATCGAAGAATCAGGGCGGATTGCGGAAGGGCCGGCGACAGTTTCGCAGGCCGGGGCAGATCTAGGCCAGGCGGCCGCTCCGGCGGAGCGCGGCGAGATCGCGCTGGATGGTGCGCAGCGAGACGCCGAAACTGCGCGCCAGCGCGGCATCGTCGAGGGCGGCGCCGCGCTCGGCGGCGTCGTGGAGCATGATCAGCAATTCGGCGCGGCGACCGGCCACCTTGCGCTCGACTTCGGGCGCCGCGGCGCCGGGGCCGCCGGTCGCGGCGGGAAGGCTGTCCGGCGCGACGGCGCGGGCCTCCCAGGCAGCGCGCAGCACCCGGCACTCGCGCACACCTTCCAGGTAGGAGGGGCGCAGAAAGTCCCCGCACTGATCAGCCGTCACCATCATGCGCGTGTACCCCCGCTCCAGCACCGCATCGGCGTCCGGCGAGGGACCGGACGCGGCCAGGACGGTGTAGCAATGGGCCAGCACTTCGACCGCAGGCTCGGCCCAGGTGAGCCGGTCCGGCGGCGGCCCGGCATCCAGCGCGGCCAGGGCGTCCTGGGCGGCCCGGCGAGCGGCCCCGGCGCGGCGCAGCCCCAGGTGCGCCCGCGCCATCTGGGCGGGGAAGATCGGGGCAAACTGGCCGCCCGCAGGCCGGCCCAGGCTCTGCCAGAGCGCATGGCTGCGCTCCACGATTGCCAGCCCCAAGTCGAAGCTGCCCTGATCGAGCAAGTGGTCGGCCAGCCAGAGCAGCGCCTGCATGATCGAGAACCGGGCGCCCAGGTCCTCCAGCGTGCGCACGGCGTCTTCCAGATCGGCGCGCGCCGCACCGGGATCGCCGAGCACGGCCTGGATCTGGCCGCGGGTGCCCAGCAACATGGCGATGTCGTGGCGGCTGCCGGCGGTGTGGGCCAGCGCCAGGGCCTGGTCGAGATGGCCCTGCGCCTCGGCGTAGCGCCCGAAGCGCGCCAGCAACTCGGCCAGATTTTGATGCGCCGTCTCCTGCAAGGGCAGCGACCCGGTTTCGTCGGCCAGAGCCAGGAAGCGGGTGAATAATTCGTAGCTGGTGGCCGGGGCGCTGACGCACAGGCCCAGATTGTTCAGCAG
>JAICKM010000256.1 GCA_025927935.1 Chloroflexia bacterium
ACGCCGGGCCGGTCTTGCATCAGGGCAACCAGGGTGTGTGTCAACGTTTTGCTCCTCCTACAGGCTACACGGTCAGCGGCTGTGGCGCCTCGGTCATCATCTCACCGATGCTCTTATTGACCGGCACCATCGGGAAGACGTTCACCTCGCGCTCCACGCGGAAGTCGAGGACGACCGCGCCTGCATAGTCGCAGGCCCAGGCGATGGCGTCGGCCACGTCGGCGACCCGTTCGACGGTCATGCCGCTCAGGTAGTACGCTTCAGCCAGCCGGGCGAAATCGGGGCTGGTCAGCGGCGTGCCGCTGTAGCGCTTGTTCTCGAACAGTTCCTGCCACTGGCGCACCATGCCCAGGTAGCCGTTGTTGATGATCGCCACCTTGAGGTTGGTGATGCCTTCCTGCTTGACGGTCGCCAGTTCCTGCAAGGTCATCTGGAAACCGCCGTCGCCGACGATGGCCCACACTATTTCGTCGGGATGGGCCAGGGCGACGCCGATGGCCGCGGGCAGGCCGAAGCCCATCGTGCCCGCGCCGCCGCTGGTGATATGGGTGCGCGGGCGGTGCCAGTCGATCAGTTGCGCGGCCCACATCTGGTGCTGGCCCACGTCCGTCACGACGCGATAGCTGCCGCGCTCGTTCAGGATGCGCGTCATGGCCGCGTAAACATCGTGCGGCATCAACTGCGAGGTATCGGGGCGGTTCAGGTAAAGCTGGCGGTGCTGGTGCTCGGCCTGCATGGCCCGGATCTGGGCCAGCCATTCGCACGCATGGCGCTCCGGCAGTTCTTCCAGCAGCGCCTGGAGCACGAGGCGGGCGTCGCCCACGATGGGCACGGCCACCTTCACGTTCTTGCCGATCTCAGAGGGGTCGATATCGACGTGGATCACCTTGGCGTGGGGCGCGAAGGTCGAAGCCTTGCCCGTCACCCGGTCGTCGAAGCGCCCGCCGATGTTGAACAGCACGTCGCACTGCTGGATAGCGCGGTTGACGTGGACCCAGCCGTGCATACCGGGCATGCCGATGCTCAGCGGGTGGTCTTCGGGGAACGACCCCAGCCCATGCAGCGTCGTCACCACGGGGATGCCCGTGCGCTCGGCCATGGCGCGGAGTTCGGCGGTCGCCTCGGCCATGATCACGCCGTTGCCGGCCATGATCAGCGGCTTCTCCGCCGCCATCAGCAGTTTGATCGCTTCGCGGATCTGCTTACGGTTGCCCTGGTAGGTTGGCTTGTAGCCCGGCAGATCGAGCGTTACGTCCCAATTGGGGACGACCTGCGCCTGCTGCGCGTCCTTGGTGATGTCGATGAGGACGGGGCCGGGGCGCCCGGTCGAGGCGATATGGAACGCCTCGCGGAACACATAGGGCAGGTCCTCGGCATGGGTCACCAGGTAGTTGTGCTTGGTGATCGGCATCGTGATGCCGGTGATGTCGGTTTCCTGGAAAGCGTCCTTGCCCAGCACGGCGCTCGACACCTGCCCGGTGATCGCCACCAGGGGCGTGCTGTCCATCCAGGCGTCGGCGATGGGCGTCACCAGGTTGGTGGTGCCGGGGCCGCTGGTGCCGATGCAGACGCCGACTTTGCCGGTCGAGCGGGCGTAGCCTTCGGCGGCGTGCCCGGCGCCCTGCTCGTGGCGGCAGAGCACATGGTGGAGCTGGTCGCGGTACTCCCACATGGCGTGGTAGAACGGCATAATCGCCCCGCCGGGAATGCCGAACATGATTTCCACGTTTTCACGGATGAGCGCCTCGCACATGATCTGGGCGCCCGTTCGCTTTTCCGTCATTACAAACCTCCTACCGGGTCCGTACCGGGTGTGTATTAAACCAGCACGGCGCCGTTGCTGGCGTTGGTCACCATCCGGGTGTAGCGCGCCAGCCAGCCCCGCTGATATTTGGGGGCGGGCGCCTGCCACGCCTTACGCCGTTCCGCGAATTCGTCTTCGGAGACTTCGACATTCATTTGCCGCGCGGCCAGGTCGATGTGGACGATGTCGCCGTCGCGCACCAGACCAATGGGGCCTTGCTCGGCGGCTTCGGGCGAGACATGCCCGATGCACAGCCCGCGCGTGCCGCCGCTGAAGCGGCCGTCGGTGATCAGCGCGGTGGTGCTGCTCAACTCGGGGATGCCCTTGACCATGCTGGTCAGGCTCAGCATCTCGCGCATGCCGGGGCCGCCGCGCGGCCCTTCCTGGCGCACGACGATCACGTCACCGGGATAGACCCGGCCGTTGAGCACGGCGTCGGTCGCCGCTTCCTCGCCGTCGAACACGCGGGCGGGACCGTGGAAAGTCATCTGGTGCTGGTCGACCGCGCCGACCTTGACGATGGAGCCTTCAGGAGCCAGGTTGCCGAACAGCACGCTCAGCGCGCCGCGCTCCGAATGGGGATCGGCGATGGGGCGGATGCATTCCGGGTTGCGGTTCTCGACGCCGCGCAGGTTCTCGCCCAGCGTGCAGCCCGTGACCGTCGGCGCATCGAGGTTGAGCACGCCCGGCTTCTGCGCCAGTTCGGCCATGATCGCGGGCACGCCACCCGCCGCATGCACATCCTGCATGTGCCACTGGCGCGAGCCGTCCCACGCCGGGGAGACCTTCGCCAGGTGGGGCACGCGGTCCGACACCTCATTGAAGCGGCGTACGGGGTAGTCCAGTCCGGCCTCGCGGGCCAGGGCCAGCACATGCAGCACTGTGTTGGTCGAGCCGCCCATCGCCACATCGAGCGCCATGGCGTTGTCGATGGAATCGGCGGTGACGATGTCCAGGAAGCGGACGTTGCGCCGGGTTAACGCGACAATCCCCGCGGCTGCTTGCCGGGCCAGTTCATGGCGGGCGGGCGAGACCGCGGGGATTGTGCCGTTGCCGGGGAGTGCGATGCCCAGGGCTTCACACAGGCAGTTCATCGAATTAGCGGTAAACATCCCGCTACAACTGCCGCAGGTGGGACAACTGATTTGCTCCAGTTTCAGCAGTTGCGCGTCGCTCATCTGGCCGGAGGCATGTTTGCCGACGGCCTCGAACACGGTGATCAGGTCGCTTTTGGTGCCGTTCTCGTCCACGCCGGCCATCATCGGTCCGCCGGAGATGAACAACGTGGGGATATTGACGCGCGCCGCGCCCATCAACATGCCCGGCGTGATCTTGTCGCAGTTGGGGATGCAGATCATGGCGTCGAAGCAGTGCGCCGTCGCCATGGTCTCAACCGAGTCAGCGATCAATTCGCGGGAAGGCAGTGAGTAGCGCATGCCTTCGTGGCCCATGACGATGCCGTCGTCCACGCCGATGGTGTTGAACTCGAAGGGCACACCGCCCGCCGCGCGCACGGCCTCCTTGACCACCCGGCCAAATTCCTGCAAGTGGGCATGGCCGGGGATGATGTCCACGTAGGAGTTGCAGATCGCGACAAACGGCTTGTCAAAGTCGCCTTCGGCGCGGATCTGGCCGGTGGCGCGCAGTAGACTACGGTGCGGGGCGCGCTCGAACCCCCGCTTAATCTCGTCGGAACGCATAAGGAGACTCTCCTCTCGCAACGCCGCTTTTTGAGCAGCGCCAGGCATCGGTAGACCCCGCGTGGTCTCTAGACCTGCCGTTACCAGGCAGAATTCAATTCCTGTTCAATCAGGTTCGTCGAGCATCGCGCTCGCAAACGCGGTGGGACCGCGCTGCTGCCGGCACTGGCAGCGAGAGGGGTGCGCGCCACACCGTTGTGGTCGCGCGCAGAGGATGCGTTAGCGGGTTGGCCGCGTCACGGGCACCGGCACCAATGCCGGGGTCCGCGGCGCCAACAGACTTTCCAGAGCTTTTTTGATGCGATCCAGCATATACGTCACTTTCGCTGTGCGGGAACATGCAAGCTGATCCCACGAAGTCCCGGATAATCAAAAAGCCCCTCCCGGTTGGGGAGGAGCTTTGTTTACTGAACCTGTCTGCTTACGCTGCCTGCCTCCCCAACGCCGATTGACCCTTAACAATAATAAGGGCAATAAGGAGGAGGCTAAGGATGAAGTTGGCAGCGACTTGCAACATGACTTTGTTTCCTGTCGTAAGACTCGGTTAACTTATGGCAGAGTATAATGGATTTCTTACAGGCTGTCAATAGGTTCCGACAGCGAGAAACCTCGAATCCCGATACAAACAGACTGATTATCACTAAAACTAGCCATAAAATAAACGTGCAATTCATCACAAATTCGCCTGCGCCTCTTGCCGGCGATCAGGAGGTAGCATCCGCCCGTTGCGACGGCTGCCACTGAGGGTACTATTGTCTGCGTTATCAGGTGGCGCGACGGACGCAGATATCACAAACAAAGACCCCGTGCGGCCCCGCAATCAGCCGCGCGACATCCGTCTGGCGCCGACCACAGAAAGAGCAGTGAATCTGAGCGGGTGTAGCGGGTTCCCGGTGCGGTATGGTTTGCTGGGTACTCCTGACAGCCGCCGCATCGGCGGGCGGCGGAGGATCCAGAATCTGCGCGCACGTCGCCACACACGCGGGACAGATAGCAATACCTGCGGGTCCGGTATAGAGGGTGTCCGCGTCGGAGACAGTCTGATAACAAAACGAGCAGATTTGCCCGGTAGGGTCCAGCATAGGGTAATTCCGTCCTTCTGATTCCTCGGTGTACGGAAAATCGGAGCCTCGAAATCGGCGACCACCAGCTAGCGGTACCCGCTGCAACGGCCGCGAACAGCAAAAGCCTAAGCGATTATACGCCGCGTTGTCGCTTTCCGTCAAAATTCATATTCCGCGTAACAGAGCTAATACGTGCCCGGAAAGCGAGAGGCGCCTCTCGATGTTGCCCTGATATGCCGGACAACCTATTGACAAACCGCGCAAGTTTTGCTAGGATAGGCCCCATCAACCGTTTGCGGAAGGATCCGGGCATGTCGCCAATGCACTACCAACTGCATATCAGCGCCAACAAGCAGGACAAGCGCTCCAAGAAGCCGGCCGAGAGGTCTGGATAGTGGCGTTTGTGTGCTAAGCTGCCCAACGGATGCCCGCCGGACCTCATGAGGTCCGGCGGTTTTTATTTGTCCCAATTTTAGCACCTGTGGAGGAAACACCATGAAGAGCCTGAAGAAGCAACTGAAGTCTAAGCGCATGTTCGTCACCTGTGCGGCCACCCCCTGCAACCTGATGCCTGCTCTGGAGCAAAGGAGAAGACCCCATGCGCCCGACTCTACGCGTACAGATCGTTGACAGCACCCTCCGCGAGGGCGAGCAGTTCGCCGGGGCGCATTTCACCAGCGCCGCCCGCATCGCTATCGCCGAGGCCCTGGATGCCTTCGGCGTCGAGTATATCGAACTGACCTCGCCGGTCGCCTCGCCCCAATCCGCCCAGGATCTGCGGACGATTGCGGCCCTCCCCTTGCGGGCGCGGGTGCTGACCCACACCCGCTGCCGCCTGGCCGATGTTCAGCTTGCCGCCGACTGCGGCGTGGACGGGGTCAATCTCCTGTTCGGCACCTCCCCCTATTTGCGCGCGTACAGCCATGGACGCAGCCTCGACGCCCTGCTGGCCGAGACCACCACGGTCATCCGCTTCCTCCAGGAGCGGCGCGTTGAAGTCCGTTTCTCCTGTGAAGACGCCTTCCGCACGCCGCCGGCCGACCTGCTGCGCGTCTACCGGGCGGTCGATGCCCTGGGCGTACAGCGCGTCGGCATCGCCGACACGGTCGGCATCGCCACGCCGCGGCAGGTCACGGAGGTGGTGGCGGCGGTGCGCGCCGCGGTGCGCTGCGACATCGAGTTCCACGGCCATAACGACGGCGGCTGCGCTATCGCCAACGCCGACGCGGCCCTGCATGGCGGCGCCACCCATATTGACACCACCGTGCTCGGCATCGGCGAGCGCAACGGTATCGCCGCGCTGAGCGGCCTCATCGCCCGCCTCTACCTGACCGATCCCGCTCTGGTCGCCCACTACCACCTGCCGCTGCTGCCCGACCTGGACGCCATGGTCGCCCGGTTGGTGGGCGTGGAAATCCCCTTCAACGCCTGCATCACCGGGGCGACGGCGTTCACCCACAAGGCCGGGATGCATACTAACGCCGTGCTGCAAGAGCCGCGCGCCTATGAGGCCCTGGACCCGGCGGCCTTTGGCCGCGAACGGGCCGTACTCATGGGCCACCGTCTGACCGGGCGCCACGCCCTGGCCCACCGTGCGGCCAGCCTCGGCCTCCGTTTGAGCGACGACGCCCTCCGTGCGACGACCGACCGGGTGAAAGCTCTGGCCGATACTAACCCGCTGACCCAGGTGCAGGTGGATGCGCTGCTGCACGAGCACGCCGCGCTAGATGGGATGGCCCCCAATGCTTGATCGCTACGCTCCCACGCGAAAGGAACAACTGATGGCCCAGACTCTTGCCGAACAGATTCTCTCGCACGCCGCCGGGCGACCGGTGCAGGCGGGTGAGGTGCATACCGTTGCCGTCGATCTGGTGATGGTCCACGACAGCATCGCCCCCAGCGTGATCCGCGTCCTCCAAGATGAGCTAGGCTGCGCGCAGGTGTTTGATGCCGACCGCGTCGCCGTAGTGATCGACCATGTGTCGCCCGCGGTCAACGTGCAGACCGCCGAGGCGCAGCGCCGCCTGCGCGCCTGGGTGCGCGAGCAGGGCATCCCGCACTGGTTCGAGTCGGGGCGCGGCATCGCCCACCAGGTGCTGATCGAGGAGCGGCTGGCCCGCCCCGGTCGCCTGATCACCGGCTCGGACTCGCACTCGACCGCCTACGGTGCGGTGGCCGCCTTCGGCACGGGCATGGGCGCGACCGACATCGCCCTGGCCCTCGCCACCGGGCACACCTGGCTGCGCGTGCCGGAGACCATCCTGGTGCGCGCCCGCGGCAGCTTCGGGCCGGGCGTGGGGCCAAAGGACCTGGCCCTGTGGCTGGCGCGCACGCTCGGCGCGGACGGCGCCACCTACCGCGCCATCGAGTACCACGGCCTCGACTTCCTGACCGTGGGCGACCGCACCACGCTGACGACCATGGCCCTGGAGGTCGGGGCCAAGGCGGGCATCGTCGCCCCGGCGGGCCTGCCCGATGCCTATCCCTGCCCCGACTGGCTCCGCGTTGAGGACGGCGCCCGCTACGAGCGGATCATCGAGGTCGATCTGGAGGCGCTCAGCCCGCAGATCGCTGTGCCGAACACCGTGGACAATGTGGTCGATCTGCGTGACCTGGGCCGCGTGGCGGTGGATGTGGTCTACCTCGGCACTTGCACCAACGGCCGCCACGCCGACATGGCCGCCGCCGCGCGCATCCTGCAAGGGCGGCACGTCGCGCCCGGCGTGCGCATGATGGTCGTCCCGGCGTCGAGCGAAGCGTTGCAAGCGGCCGTCGCCGACGGCACCCTCACGACGCTGTTGAGCGCGGGCGCGACCATCGGCACGCCCGGCTGCGGGGCGTGCATTGGCCGCCACATGGGCGTGCTGGCCCCCGGCGAGATCTGCCTGTTCACCGGCAACCGCAACTTCCGCGGGCGCATGGGCGCGCCGGAGGCGGGCATCTACCTCGCCTCCCCCGAAGTCGCCGCGGCGACGGCCGTCGCCGGGTATATTGCCGACCCGCGCGAACTGGAAGCGCTACCCGCCTGACCGTTAACCTGCATTATGTAAAGGAGCAAGCCCATGTCCCGTGTATGGCGCTTCGGCGACGACGTAAACACCGACCAGATCGTGCCCGGCCGTTATGCCCCCTACATGACATCGGAGGCCGAGCTACGCAAATACCCGTTTATCGAGGCGCGACCCGAGTTCGCCGCGACCGTGCAGCCGGGCGACCTGATCGTGGCCGGGCGCAACTTCGGCTGCGGATCGTCGCGCGAATACGCGCCGCAGGCACTCAAGATGGTGGGCCTGGGCGCGATCATCGCGCCCGGCTTTGCGCGCATCTTCTACCGCAATGCGCTGAACCTGGGCCTGCCGGTGTTCGAGGCCGACCTGCCCTGGCTGGAAGACGGCGCGGAGGCAACGCTCGACCTTGAGACCGGGCGGCTGGAATCCGGCGGGCACACGGTGCTGCTGCCGCCACCGCCCGCCGTCGTGCGCGAGGTCTGGGCCGCCGGGGGCATCGTGCCCTACTTCCGCCAGTACGGGCGCTTCCCCGGAGCCGCCGCGCTATGAGCTACCGCATCTGCCTGATCCCCGGCGATGGCATCGGCGGCGAAGTGATCCCCGCCGCCCGCGCGGTGCTCGAAGCCACCGGGCTGCCCGCGCGCTTCACCGAGGCCGCCGCCGGGTGGGCCGCCTTCGAGCGCGGCGGCGAGGCGCTGCCCGCCGAGACGCTGGCCGCGGTGCGCGCCGCCGATGCCACGCTGCTGGGCGCGGTGGGGTCGCCGCTGCACCGGGCGCCCGGCTATCGCAGCCCGGTCGTCGGCCTGCGGCGGGCACTCGATCTCTACGCCTGCGTGCGCCCGGTGCAATCGCCGCCGCTGCCCGGCGCGCGCCCCGGCGTTGACCTGGTCGTGATCCGCGAGAACACCGAAGGGTTGTACAGCGGCCTGGAGGAGCGCGACGGCGACCGGGCCACGGCCCAGCGGGTCATCACCGCCCCGGCCAGCGCGCGCATCGCCCGCTTCGCCCTGGATTACGCCCGGCGGCATGGGCGGCGCCGCATCACGCTGGTTCACAAAGCCAACGTGCTGCGCGAGACCTGCGGCCTGTTTCGCGAAACCGCCCTGGCCGTGCTAGCGGATGCCGGGGACATCACGGTCGATGAACTGCTGGTGGACACCGCCGCCTACGAGATCGTCCGCGCACCGGAGCGGCTGGATGTGCTGGTGACGACCAATCTCTTCGGCGACATCCTGTCGGACGCGGCGAGCGCCTGGGGCGG
>JAICKM010000667.1 GCA_025927935.1 Chloroflexia bacterium
GCCAGAGCCGCCCGTTGGTCAGGATACCCCACTCCACGCCGCTATAGCGCATATAGAACGCGATCTGGTAGGAGGGGTTTTTGTTGGTGAACAGGTCGCCGCCGCCGGTCAGCGTCTGGTCGAGCGGGCGGTCCCAGGCTTTGGCATCGCCCACCGCAATCGCGCCCTGCTGGGGCAGGGTCTCGTCCACCATGCGCCCCTTATTGGCATCGCGCGCCGCCGCGTCCCGGTACAGCACATAATCGGGCCGCTTATTGCCGCCCGGCACTTTCAGCGCCACCTGCACATCAAAGGCATGGCCCAGGCTCTCCAGCACCGGCTGGATCAGATCCCGCTCCACCTGGGCCTCGACGGTAGTCGGCTTATACGCGGCAAAGCGAGCGGCCATGGCCCGGCGCACCGGCTCGGCCGCGGCGGCCAGCGCCGCCCACTCCGGGCGGCCCGGCAAAATCGTATCCAGATAATGGTCGGCAAACAGATAGCGGTTGCGATGGGGCGGCGCGGCCAGCGGCAGTTGCACGGCAGTAGACATTTGTCGCTCCTATCAGGGACGAATAGTGGCACCTGCCGCGAGTATACCACGCCGCGCCGCCGGGCGGCAACCGGCGCCACCGCTCCCCCGCCGCGGGGCATCCCGGCGCCCGGCCAACCTCACCCCCCCGCCCCTCCCCGCCGCGGGGCGGAGCTTCATGATTCCCCCTTCCCGCGCCGGGAAGGGGGCCAGGGGGTTAGGCCGGTCGGCGGCAATCCCCCCCACCGCGCTGCCATTCCCCCTTCCCGCGGCGGGAAGGGGGCCAGGGGGTTAGGTTCGCCCGCGCCGCGAAGGGCCAGGCGGGTAGGTGGGTCGCGCTCGCTTGCTTGACTTTCCAGGGAGGGTCACTATAATACCCGCATGGGACAACGGCTCGTGGTAGTAGTGCGGTCCCTTCCTCTTGGTGCATTGCGGCACTCCCTCGTTTCCCGGCCAACGATGGCCCCCCGGACCCGTCATGGCGCTCCCAGGCGCGGTTCACTGTGGGGCGGCGTGCATGCGGAGCAGCGCGATCCCGCGCCGGTGTCCGCGGCTATGCGCGGCATCGGCCCAGTTGCAAAGGAGTGTCCCTATGACCCAGCAGCAGACCAAAGTCGTATCCCTGGGGTTTGACTTGCCGCAACTCCAGGGCTTGATCGGCGCCGTCGCGGCCTCGCCCGAGGTGGGGCAGACCGTCTGGCAGGCAAAGACCGAATGGCAGCGCGGCTTCCAGAGCCAGGCCCAGATCCGCAACTTCACCATCCCGATGGACGAACCGGGCGCCCTGGGCGGGTCGGATACCGCCCCCAACATGGTCGAGATGGTCTTGGGCGCCTATGGGTGCTGCCTGACCACCGGCTACGTGATGAACGCGGCCCTCCAGGGCATTGAACTCGAAGGGGTCGAGATCGCCGTGGAAGGCGACCTGGATCTCCAGGGCTTCTTCGGCCTGGCCCCCGACGTGTCGCCGGGCTACAGCGCGGTGCGCGCTCGCGTGCATCTCACCGCGCCCAAAGCCACCGAGGAGGAATTAGCGGCCCTGCACGCCCAGGTGACTCGCACATCGCCGGTGGGCAGCATTCTGGCGCAGCCGGTGCGCCTCTCGACCGAACTCGACCGCGGCTAGCCGCACCTATCCCCGGTCCGGCCCCGCCTGGCGAGGCCGGACCGCACCGGCCGCCCGGCCTTCACCCCCGCCCGCGCCGGCCGGCTGCGCATCCCTGGCCCGCTCCCTGGGGAGCCGGGTTGGCTAGTGGGCGGCGGCGCTCGGCTGGGGCGCCACAGCCGGGGCCGCCAGGTACTGGCCCAGCTCCGCACCGATCACCTGGAAGCGCCGCCGCAACATGCGCGCCATCACGGGGCGCAGCAGCCGGCCCAGCAGATTGGGGCTAACCTGGCCCTCCTGGCGCAGCCGCGTACCCCCCGGCACGGCCTCAAAGGTGAAGATGTGCCGGATGGTGCCCATCTTCATCACCGTGTGGTGGGCGAACCGCGCACCCGGCACGTATTCGGCAAAATCGTATTCCATCACGCCGAAGCCCTTAAAGTTGCCCCGGTAGCGCGCGCCCTGCCGCAGCGGGCCCGGCGTCAGCGCCTCCACGCTCTTCAGCGTGCCGGGATCCCACTCTAATTGCTCGTGCGGGTCCGCCGCAACGGCGAACACCTGCGCGGGCGGCGCGGCGATAATCGTACTCTCCATCACGCGAAACATGGCCGCTCCTTTCGATTCCTGGCCTGCAAATGCCTCGATCAACGCCCGCGCCGCTGCTCGGCGGGCCGATTAGCCTCAGCATACCGCACGCGGCTGCTCATCTCCCAGCCCAATCGCTGCCCATCTGCGGCCCATCGGGCTGTATCTAACCCGCTGCCCCACCCGCACCGGGCGGCAATTCCCCCTTCCCGCGCCGGGAAGGGGGTTAGGGGGTTAGGTTGCCCCGCCTACCCCCAAATTGCCCCGCGTACCCTCTTGACTAGTTATAAAATAAGTAGTAAGATTATCACTATGAAACAAACCTATCGCCGCTCGCCGCTGGCCCTGACCGTGCTGGCGCTCCTCTACGAAGCGCCCATGCACGCCTACCGCATGCAGCAGCTCATCAAAGAGCGCGGCAAAGACGAAGTCGTCAATGTCCGCCAGCGCACCAGCATCTACCAGACCATCGAGCGCCTGGAGCGGGACGGCCTCGTCGCCGTCCGCGAAACCCTGCGCGACGAGAAGTGGCCCGAACGCACCGTCTACGAATTGACCGCCGAGGGCCGGCGCGTCTTCCCGCTCTGGCTCCGCGACATGCTGGCGACGCCGCTGGCCGAGTTCCCGGAGTTCCCGGTCGCCATCGCCTTCCTGCCGCTGCTCGCGCCCGACGACGCGCAGCGCCAGCTAGAGCGCCGCGCCGCCGTCCTGCGCGACGAGATCGCCCGCCTGGCCGCCCAACTGCACGACCCCGGCCACGCTCTGCCGCGCCTGTTCATGCTGGAGACCGAATACCTCCACGCCACGCTCGGCACCGAACTGGAGTGGGTGCGCGGCCTGATCGCCGACCTGCGCTCCGGCGCCCTCACCTGGAGCGACGAATGGCTGCAACAGTTCCAGCAGCCTCCCGCGGCCAACGACCCCCCGCCATAACGCCCGGCTAACGCCACCCACCCAACCCGCCCGCCCCGGCGCCGCCGCGCCCCGGCCCTAAACATCCGGACCCTCGCGTTCCGAGGAACCCGCCCGCCCCGCGTCTCACCGCAGGCGTCAATCTCCCCCCTTCCCGCGCCGGGAAGGGGGGCCGGGGGGGATAGGCCCGTCCCCCACCACATAAAGGAGTAACACCATGACCCCATCCACCCCCTTCCACGTCATCATCATCGGCGCGGGCACCGGCGGCCTCTGCCTGGCCCACGGCCTCCAGCGCGCCGGCATCAGCGTCGCCGTCTACGAGCGCGACCGCACCCGCCGCGACGGCCTGCAAGGCTACCGCGTCGGCATCGACCCCGACGGCAGCCGCGCCCTGCACGCCTGCCTGCCGCCCGACCTCTACGCCACCTTCGTCGCCACCTGCGCCCGCGCCCCGCGCTACTTCTCCATGCTCGGCGCCAACCTGCGCGAGTGGGTCAGCTTCGAGATCCCGCCAAACGCCGACCCCGTGCGCAGCGAAAAGTCGGTCAGCCGCATGACCATGCGCCAGGTGCTGCTGACCGGCCTGGACGGCATCGTCCACTTCGACAAGACCTTTGTCCGCTATGAGCAGACGCCCGGCGGCCAGGTCACCGCCTGCTTTGAGGACGGCACCAGCGCCACCGGCGACATCCTCGTCGCCGCCGACGGCGCCAACTCGCGTGTCCGCCGCCAGTACCTGCCCCACGCCCGCCTGGAGGACTCCGGCATCATCGGCATCGCCGGCAAACTGCCGCTGACCCCGGAAACCAGGGCGCTGCTGCCGCCCAAAGTGTTAAACGGCATCTCCATGATCTTCGGGCCGCACGGCTATAGCTGCATCATCCACGTCATGGA